>CP063375.1:300000-562500 GCA_022813675.1 Deferribacteraceae bacterium V6Fe1
GCATATTAACCATTTCCTCCACAGGGTTAACATTTGGATATCTCACATAACCCTCTTCGTCAGCATCAGGATGCCCCGGCTCAAATTTTAACACAAAAGGTTTGTTATCCTCTATAACATCTTGCACCTTTACACCACCGGCCATCTCCCCTTCAAGTACCTGCTCAAAAATCACATCCTTTCTTCTGTAAGGCTCACCGTTTTCCGCTCTTGTAGTATTGGCATTGGCAAGATTTGCTGAAATCACATTTATTCTGATTCTTTGAGCGGACAACCCTGTTGCAGATAATTTCATTACATCGAAAAAACTCATACTCTACTCCTATCTACCGGTTATAGCCGTTTTCAGTTTTGTAAACTGATAACCTGTCAACTGAGACAACTCCGAATACAAAACTCCATTAGCTGATAATTCATACATTTCCAAATCTAAATTTACATCATTTCCATCATTCCTCAATGAAGGGCTATTCCTGAACTCGGCACTTACAAAACCTGCACCGCTTCCACCTCGAATATGCTTCTCGTCTGTAGTTTTAAGTGATAATTTTTGCCCACCAGAAAAATATTCCTGCATAGCTTTTTCAAAATCTATATTTTTTGCCTTATAGCCGGGCGTATCTATGTTTGCGATATTTTCAGCGATTACCTTATTTTTTAAGGATGATACGTTTAGTGCCGCACTCAAATCATTTATCAAACCGGTGTTTAAAAATTTCATACCTACCTCCTGATGCAAAATTATTATCAAGATTCATGCCAAACAGTTCAATAAACATCAAAATCGATAAGTATAACTTTTTATTGCTAAATCCTCTTTTAGTTTGTAATTTATAATAAATATGGAATTTTCAGACAGATATATAGCAAAAGACTTTTTGGGTGATTCTCCTGCCGGCAAATATTTTACCGGCGAGGACAAGAAATTTAACAGAAAGGTATTAATCAAGATTCTTGAAAATACTAATGAAGACATTGAGAAGCGTTTTGATAGCCTGACAAAGCTCTCAGGACAGCTTATCCATCCCAATATTTTAACCACAATTGATTATTTTAAAACGGAAGATAAACTTGTTTCTGTCCATGAATATATTGACCCAAATCGCACTATACTTGATTTAAAAAAGATTTCTTTATTATCTGTGCAGGAAAAGCTTAAAATTGCAATAAATCTTGCTGATGCAATAGACTTTTGCCATAAAATTGGTTTTTTCCATAATAACATTTTGATGGATTCCCTTTACCTTAGTGATAATGTGAACATAAAAATAGACCATTGCGGGCTAAAGAGGGTAGTAAAAAATGAAACTCTTTACAGCGAGCTCGGGATTGAATCTAAAACACCACTCTTTTACCCGCCTGAATACTTTAAAAAAAGCTATGATCATTACCCTGTGGATATTTTTCAGTATGGCTGTTTCCTCTATACGCTTTTTGTCGAAATTTACCCTTTTGGAGAAGAAATTTCCGAAGAAAATATAAGAAAATTAAAAAATCTTGACTATTTTGACCCGTCATGTTTTGCAGATGTAAACAAAAATATCATAAATATCATTAAAACATGCCTTAACAAAAGCCCAAACGAACGATTTAGAAATTTCACTGACATACTGTTTGAACTTAAAAATGCTGAAGATGAAAAAAAGATTAAAACCGCCGGTTACAGTTTTAAAATTAAAGATAACAAAGCTTTTATGATCGTGCCGAAAGGGTACAAAGCTGATATTGATGAGATAGAAAAAAAGCTTATAGACCAAAATATCTACAACTACAATATCGATAAAATCAAGTATGCTGTTTTACACTCCAATGGGCAAGAAATTGAAATAGGTGAAAATTTTAAAAAAATTGACACAAAGCTTTTTGAACATACTGAGATTGAAATTAACAAAGATGCGACAAAAGCATTTTTCGTAAAAAAGAAAAATTTAGCATTAACCCCAGAGGAAATAATCTTTATACTAAAGAAAAATGGTATCAGGCATGGAATATTATATGAAAATATACAAAAAATTATAAATGCCGAGCCGGACCAATCAATTCTAATTGCAGAAGCGACTCCCCCCGAAGACGGCCTGGATTCTTATTTTGTCTATTTTTTTGAAAAGGATAATCTGTTCAAACCGACCATTGAAAATGATATCGCCGACTTTAAAAACATATTACTATTTCAGGAAGTGAAAAAAAATGAAATCTTATGTCTGAAAATACCATTCACTTTGGGAAAAAACGGAAAAGATGTTTTTGCAAGACCTATAAAAGCTAAACCTGGAAAAGACTTTAAATTACCCGCTGGCAAAAACACATACATTTCAAGTGACGGATGCAAGTTGATGTCCACTATTGACGGACTTATAGAATACCAAAATTCAAAAATAAATGTTAAGGAAGTGATAATAATTCACGGTGATGTGGATTACTCTACAGGCAATATAAAATATCACGGAGATGTGATAATAAAAGGGGATATCCTTCCGGATTTTTCAGTTAAAGCCGGTGGTGATATTAAAATATTCGGTGTTGTTGAAGGTGGATATATTGAGTCTGAAAAGGGTTCGATTTTGGTAAAATCTGGGATATTCGGCAAGGAGAAATCGGAAGTAATTGCTTTTAAAGATATTGACGCTGAGTTTATACAGGACTGTAAAGTTGTAGCGGGGCAAGATGTAAATGTGAAGGACTATGTCAGAAATTCTAACATAACTTGCGGTAGAAGCTTTATTTGCACAAAAGGTATCGGACAGGTTGACGGAAGTATGATTTACGCAAAAAGATTTATTCTGATTAACATAGCAGGGACAAAGCCTTATGTAAAAACATCTCTAATCATTAACAGACTCGACAAATTTAAACTTAAATCTGAAAGAACAGAGCTTTTGGAAAAATTAAAAACAGTAGAAAATAGTATCATCACTGTTAAGAATAACCTTAAAAATCTTATTATTAAACATGGTGATATAGAAGATTTACTTATGAACAGCGAATATAAGCTTTTATCCGAAAAATTAAAACTGCTTGAAGATTTATCAAGCTCCATTAACGAAAAATTGAAAATAAACGAAGACAATATAGAATATGTAAACTCACTTAACAATGAATTCATTGCAATAAAAAAAGCAATCTATCCCGATATTATATTGAGAATTGGAAACCTTTCATTTAAAAATGAAGAGGAGATATATGGCAACATCAAAGTAGAAATAGAAGAAGGGCAAATAATTTTGAAGGTGAAATAGTATGAATCTAAAAGTTTATCTGACCGAAAAAAATATCGACTTTATGAAAGAGTATGATAATTTTTATGAAAACTTGGACGACTCAACCGGGACAATTTTAATCCACCACGGCAAGGCAAAATACCCCGGAAAATATGTGAAAGATTATACCGAGATAAGCCTTTTTATAAAGGACGAAAAGGCTCTTGAAGCTTTAAAAGCTGAATCCGAGAAAATTTACAGGCAATATAATCTAAACAAACTCTATGTAATTCACAGAATAGGCAAAATTAAGAAAAATGATTCTATACTATTTTTGGCATGCGAAGCAAAAGACAGAAACTCAGCTTTTGACGGAGTAAGAGAGCTCTTGGAATTTATAAAAGCTGAAAATCTAATCGGATTAGAAGAGATTTAGGCAGCAATACTGCCTAAATCCCCAATATATTGTATCCTGAATCTACAAAAATAACTTCGCCTGTTACACCATTTGAAAGGTTTGATGCAAGGTAAGTTGCTGTGCCGGCCACATCGTCGGCAGTAATATTTTTTCTGAGAGGTGCCTTTTCTGCCACTGTTGCAAATATTGATTTTAGTCCTGAAACACCGCTTGCGGCAAGTGTTTTAATCGGACCAGCGGAAATTGCATTTACCTTCACACCCTTTTCACCCAAATCGTTTGCCAAATATCTGACTGATGCCTCCAAAGCAGCCTTTGCAACACCCATTACATTATAATTTTGAATAACTTTTTCAGAGCCGTAATAAGTCATTGCAATTACGCTTGCATCGTTACTAAACAAGTCTTCAGCAGCTTTACAAAGTGCCACCAAAGAATATGCACTGATATCAAGTGCAATTCTAAAACCTTCTCTTGAAGTGTTTACATATTTCCCTTTCAATTCTTCCGCCGGTGCATATGCCACAGAATGAATTAAAATATCCACTTTTCCAAACTTTTCTCTTACGATGTCAAAAGTATTTTTTATATCCTCATCCTTTGTGACATCACACTGCACGCAAAATTTTCCACCAAGCTCTTCGGATATAGGGATTACACGTTTTTTTAACGCTTCCCCCGCGAAGGTAAATCCAAGCTCAGCCCCTTCCTCTTTAAACTTTTTAGCAATTGCATATGCAATGGACTTATTGTTAGCCACACCAAATATAACAGCTTTTTTACCGTCTAAAAGTCCCATTATCGCCTCCTAATTATACTTTGTTAATATATGTATTTATAAAAATTATTAAAATATATAATTTAAAAATTCATCTACCTTTTTAAATTTGACTATCTCTACCCCTTCAATTGAATCATCATAATCAGCAGGCAGATACACCTTTGAAATTCCCATTTTCTTACATTCGTTTATCCTGAAATTCATTGAAGATACAGACCTTAACTCACCCGTAAGCCCGACTTCACCTATAAAAGCGACATTTAAAGGCAAAGCTATCTCTCTAAAAGATGATATTATAGCTGCTACAACAGCCATATCGGCACCCGGTTCATTAATTTTAAGACCGCCTGCTATATTCACAAACACGTCTGTCTGGCCAAGATTTGCCCCTACCTTTTTTTCCAAAATCGCTATCAACATATGCAGTCTATTTAAATCCATACCGTTTACATTTCTTTTGGAAAAATTAAAATAGGTATTTGACACAAGGGATTGAATCTCTATGACAATTGGTCTTGTCCCTTCAAGTGTTACCGCCATAGCTCTGCCCGGAGCGGTCTCAGAAGAATTTATAAAGGCAAGCGTGCTAATCTCTTTTAACCCTTCACTTTTCATTTCAAAAAGCCCCACTTCATTTGTAGAGCCAAATCTGTTTTTAACGGCGCGCAGTATCCTAATCCCTCGCGTATAATCCCCTTCAAAATACAAAACGGTATCAACCAAATGCTCAAGAACTTTCGGACCTGCAATAGCTCCGTCCTTTGTCACTTGACCTACTAAAAAGACTGTTATACCTTTTGACTTTGCAAGCTCAACAAGAAGCTGGGTAACGTAGCGAATTTGCCCGACAGTACCTGCCGAAGAATTCAAATCTTTTGAGTAAACAGTTTGAATAGAATCTATAAATATAAAATCATAACTACTTTCATCTAAATTGGCAAAAAGGTCATTGATGTTTGTCGTTGATAAAATTGACACACTACTGCTGTTAACCTTTAATCTTTCGGCTCTGAGCTTAATCTGCGAAGCTGACTCTTCACCGCTTAAGTAAAGTACCGATTTTTTTAACTCGGAAAGTTTTGAGGCAATCTGAAGCATTATGGTAGATTTCCCTATACCGGGCTCACCACCAATCAACACAACCGAGCCTTTAACTATCCCACCGCCAAGCACTTGATCAAATTCATCTATCCCTGACTTTGTCCTATCGACCTCAAGCCCTCTTATTTCGCTGAGCAAGACAGGTTTATTTTCAGCATTATAAGCTTTTTTCGCAGTTACCTCTTCTATCACTTCCTCTACATAGCTATTCCAAGCACCACACTCAGGGCATTTTCCCGTCCATTTAGGTGCAACGGCACCACAACTTTGACAAATATAATTAGTCTTCTTTTTTGCCATATTATTCCTGAATAAAGTCTTCTATTGTCTTTTGTGCATTTACTGAAATTTTCAAATGATCATAAGCAAATCGCGTTACAACCCTTCCCCTTGGAGTCTTTTTAATGAATCCCCGATAAATAAGGTATTGCTCTATTACATCCTCAATTGTATCTTTCTCCTCGGAAATAGTTGCTGCAATGGTATCAAGGCCAACAGGGCCACCTTCATATTTTTCAATAATAGAAAGCAGATAGCGCCTGTCGGAATTATCAAGCCCTTCTTCGTCAATCTCAAGCCTTTTAAGGCCATCCTTTGCAATTTCAAGATTAATTACACCGTCATTTAATACTTCGGCAAAATCTCGTATCCTTCTTAATATGCGATGAGCAATCCTTGGCGTCCCTCTGCTTCTTCTTGCTATCTCAACCGCAGCATCATCGGTAATTTTCACTCCAAGAACACCCGCACCACGCAGAATAATTCTCTTCAAATTGTCAATATCGTAAAAATCCAACCTAAATGTTACGCCAAACCTGTCTCTCAATGGTGATGACAATAGCCCAATTCTCGTAGTAGCCCCTACCAGTGTAAATTTAGCCAAATCGATTTTAATTGTCCGTGCGGCAGGCCCCTGCCCAATAATAATATCCAGCGCATAGTCTTCCATAGCAGGATATAAAATCTCTTCTACCGTTGCATTCAACCTGTGTATCTCATCAATAAATAGTACATCGCCATCATTTAAATTGGTCAAAATCGCCGCCAAATCACCGGGCTTTTCTATCACAGGACCACTTGTAGATTTTATACCTACCCCCATCTCATTGGCAATAATATTTGCCAGAGTTGTTTTCCCAAGGCCGGGAGGTCCGTAAAAAAGGCAATGATCAAGGCTATCATCCCTCATTTTTGCCGCTTCTACGAATATTTTAAGGTTTTCTATTAATTTTTCCTGACCAATATAATCATTAAAATATTTGGGGCGTATGCTCTGATTGACTAAATCCTCTTCCACTCTTTTACCGCTAAATAACTCATTCTTTTCCATGCTGCAAAATAGCAGTTATCTCTATAAAAATCAATCTTTCTTACTTAGGCACACTGAGATACCTCTGAACTCACAATCAAGTTAAATATCTCTACTTGAAATTTTCAACGATAGTGAAATAATAATAACAGTGTTTATTGCTTAATTTATTTATAAATATTAGATATAATTTTTTATAAAAATTATTATTGAAATTATCATAATAGTGTTATATTATTGCTATTATGATATTAACTTTAGATAAAAGCATTGAAAAACTAATTTGCGAGCTTCCACCATGTATATTCAAGTTCAAATATATCTTAAATCGGAGGTGGCCATTTTTATACCCTCACCGCAGAGAAAGGGTCGCAGACATCATTATTATGAGGGAGATAAACAAGTTTAATGTAAATATATGCGATTTACTCGATAATGAAAATCACCGTAAAGAAATAATTTTTACCGTACCAATTATCAATGTAATAGAGGCGTTGATTTTTGAATACGGAAATCAGGAAAAAATATTCGAAAATATTTCTCATGGGTTAGCACTCTACAGGCTCGCATCTGAAGGTATAATCACAGGGAGCTTATCGACAAAAATACGCAGTCTATATTTCTTAAGGGATAAGATCCTGAATGATAATTATTTTGGAAATATGTGCAAATACAACATGCCTTGCAACTATTTTGAAGCAAATACCACACTTGTAGAGCTTGAAAACTCACTCTTCTTACACTTCAAAGCCAAGAGAAAAAAAGATACCTACTTAAAGTTTCAAGAGATATTTATTTAACTAAAAAAGAATGTATAGATTTCTTGGATACAAAACCAAAATCACCAAAACATAATTAGAGGTAAGTAGATTTAAATCTACTTACCTTTATCAAACATATATGAAAACATTGGTATATAAATCAGTGTTAAAACCGTTCCTATCAAAAGTCCGCCAACTGCCACATCTGCTAATGGTGACAATCTTTCCAAACCTACAGCTCTCTCAAAAGCGATAGGAATCATACCTGCAATTGTTCCAAAAGCAGTCATAAATACCGGTCTGAACCTTACCCTTACACTTTCAAGAGCCGAATTAAAAGGGGTATCACCTTTCTTTCTAAACTCTTGGTAAAAATCGACTAACAATACGGAATTTTTTATTATAATCCCAAAAAGCAGCAAAATCCCTACCAAGCTTGGCATACACCTTGGTTTATTGAAAATCAGCATCCCCCATGCTGCACCAATCATCGCTAGAGGGAGAACAAATATCATAACAAAAGATAATATTACCGTTCTATAAATCGCTATTAAAGCCATAGTAAGAAGTATTATCCCTATTCCAATAGCTTTAATCATTCGGGAAAAACTATCGTTTATCTGCTTAAGATCACCTTCCTGAGAGACATCCACACCGCTTAAATTCAATTTACTCAACTCGTTAATGGCATCCTCGGTTATTATTGAAGCAGGCCTGGTCGCCCTATAACCATTTATATCTATTGAATATTGCATATTATCCCTTTCTATTTTGGAAGAAGTAAAGTTATAACTTATCTTTGCAAACTGAGATAAAGGGATTGGCCCCTTTTGGGTATCTATTGGCAGCATCTTCAAGGAATCAACTATTTGAGAATATGGCTTATTTGCATATAACCTAATAGCCTGCACCTGCAAAGAATGAAGATTTCCGTTTAAAGCAATCGGATATCCCTTTAAAGGCATTTGCATTGCAATATCAAGGGGTGTCACCCCGTAAACCAATGCCTTATTATTATCAATATCAAGTTTGATTTCAAGAAAATCATTGTCCCAACTTGTCGCAATACTTTTCAGCCCCTTAACATTATACATAGATTTTTCAACTTTTTTCGCATATTGAGGCAGATATATATAATCTTCGCTAAACAATCTGGTATCCAATGTCGCCTTTATGCTCGACATTGCTGTCGCACCAAAGTCGTAAACATTAACAGTCTTAACATTTTTTAATTTTAGCAACTTACTTCTAATCTCATCCTCTATTTCCCAAATAGTTTTTTCTCTGCTAAATCTGTCAACACAATTAATTGTCATACTTACCTCTGTAGGGAGTGAGCCGCTTCCAATAGATAATATCCCGGGCTCGCTACCAACGGCAATCGAACTCATTACGACCTCTTTTTTACTGTGAAGCCAAGTAATAAAATCAGTCAATCTTTTCTCAACCTCTTCAGTTGTTTCATTTGCACTAAACTTAACATTTGCCTTTATTATTCCTGTATCCATCGGAGGCATCAAGTCCCCGCCTATTGTAGGCATTATGTTCTTAAGACTAAAAAGAAAAAATATTATTACAGGAACAATCAAAACCAATCTTCTTAAGATTTTTAATCTACTCCCATTAGAAAACTTCAACACCCCCAGATATATGTTCACAAGCCTTCCAAAAGTTTTTTCATATAGTTTTTCTAACACATTTTCAAATTTAGACTTTTCATGACCTTTTCTGTAAAGAATCCTTGAAAAATGAGGGATAAAAGTAATAGATAAAAAGTAAGAAACAGCTAATGCTATTAACAGTGTGCTAATCAGCGGTCTGAATATTTTTTGAGGGAAATCTCCGACAAAAAGAAAAGGGATCATAATAATTGATGTAGCAACAGTCCCGGCAAATACCGGCATAATAACCTCTTTAGTTCCTTCAACAATAGCCGTATCCAAATCACTTTTTAACTCCGTAAGATGCCTCTCAATATTTTCCAACACAACAACAGCATCATCCACAAGCATACCTAACGCCAATATAATTGCAGTGTATATAACAAGATTGAGTTCCCCACCTGTCGCCCATATTATTGCAAGTGTCGAGAAAAAAACCATCGGGATTGATATAAGAGCGGCAACAATTGCCCTCACATTTCCCAAAAATAACAATATCACTATTAGAGTGAATATAATTGCATCTCTAAGCGCCTCTAACATATTTTTGTTAGCAGTGCTTATAAGTGTTCTTTGCGTATCCGTAATTTCAAAATCAATATTGCCATACTTTTGCTTTAACTCATCAATCTTTTCTCTTACCGCATTACTTGCATCAAGCACACTCCCACCGGGGGCTCTTTGTACTGCAAGAGCGATGGACTGTTTCCCATTCCCTAAATAAGCTGAAAATCTTTTCTGATAATCCCATTTTATTACGGCCACCTGCCCCAATTGCACATTGGTAGCTATCGGCATCATCTTCAGTTTCTCAATAATATCATTTTCTCCATAAATGGTTATAGTGTAAAAAGTATCTTTTGAAATTGTAAATCCGACAGGGATATCCTTATTAATGGCAAATATTAACTGCCCAATCTTACTTAAAGGTATAGAATACTTTCTAAGCTTTAAAGGGTCGATACTTATTGTAACTGCACCTTGATATCCGCCGAATATCTCAACGTTTCCGACTCTATTATCTCTAAGCAGAGTAGGTTTTATATCCCCTTCTGCAATCTTTCTGATGTCAGCAATTGAAAGTTTGTTATTTTTAGGACTTAAAGCGACAACGTCAACAGGGAGCGTAAATGACCCAGCAGTATAAATAGCAGGGCTAACATTCTGTGGCAGTTTCCCCTTTACCTTATTTACAGCATTGTTAACATCCACAGCCGCCGCATCAAGCCCCTTTTTATATTCAAATTCAGCAGTGACTACCGATACTCCTGCAATATTTATCGAGCTGACCTCTCTTATCATTGATAATGAGCTCAATTCTTCCTCGATAGGCTTTGAAACAGTAGAAGCAACTATTGCCGGTGTAGCTCCAGGAACTGTGGAGACCACTATAACTTTTGGTCTGTCACTGTCAGGAAAAAGATTTTTAGGCATTGTAATTAGTCCGAATATCCCCATTATAAAAAACCCTGCAATTACACTGTAAAGAAGGTAGGGGCGCTTATAAAAAAATTCAAACATTTATCCCCCCTCTATCTGTTTATAATGTTTATTGGATTGCCGGCTGCAATTTTTAGCAAAATGTCAGGCATAGCAAGGATAATAGTTTTATTGTCCAAATCTTCATTCAAAACAACCCCTTCTGACCCGCTTCCCTTTATTTTGACAGATAATTGAGTAACCTTGTTATTACCATCCAGCAAGAATATATAAGGGTCTTTATCTGTATTTAAGATGGCTTCATGAGGAAGAAGAATCTCCTCACCCTCAAATGTAACCAATTTTACATCGACATACTCCCCTTCTGTTAAATCATCAAAAGCGCCATCAAGCTTATAAAGTCTAATCCCATTGACTGTTGAGTAAAGTGGAATTAATTTATAGCTTTTATCATTAAAATAAGCCTTATTAGCTTTTATATCGGCAGGTATTTTAACTTCTATGTACAAATCCTTATTGGACGATAATTTGAAAAGCGGTTTGCCGGAATAAGCCACCTCCCCGGTATTTATAAGTTTTTCGGATATTATACCGCTCACAGGGGATATAACTTTGGTATATGTCAACAAATTATTAAGTTCGGTAAGATTATTTTTCAATATTTCAATTTTGTTCTCAGTTGTTTTTAATAAATTTTCTGTACTATTCAGCTGAGATTTTGTTGATGCTATTAAACTTTCTTCATTATTGTATTGCTCTATTGATGCACCTTGCACATCTAACAACTCTTTTGTCCTGCGATGAGTATCCAATAAATTGTTTAGTTTTATTTTAAGAGCCTGTATCTCGCCTTTTATTGACTGGATACTGTTTTCGGTATTTATAATTTCAAGATTTACGCTTGATCTTTTTGCCTTAATATCTTCATTGTCAATTTCAGCCAATAATTCACCTCTTTTTACAAAATCCCCCTTGTCTCTCAAAACATTTATAACCCTTCCAGTAACTTTTGTAGAAACAGTAGAATTAATATTTGATTTTACAAGACCTAAAGCGGGAATTGTAAGTATAACGTGTTCTTTACTTAATTTTTGAACTTGCACATTTGAGGGGATTATCTGTGCGGTTTCGGCCTTTTTCAGCTCTGTTTTTCTCTGTTTTAATATTTTAAAACCTAATCCGACAACTACCAAAACTATTAAAATAGTAATAATTGCTTTTAAATTTTTCATTTTATCACCTCTAATAAGTCAACTCCGTTTAATAATGCCTTTTGTGACAACAATTTCCATTTCTCCGCCATAGTTTCATAAAAGTCTTTTTGCGCCTGTAGCAAATTAACCTCATAGCGCAAATATTCTTCAACTGTCATTCTATTATTTCTATAAGCCACTTTACCTATTTCCAATAACTTTTCTGCACTATCTATCTTTGATTTTGCTATTTCAAGATTGTTATTGACGATAGCTATTTGACTGCTAATTTTATCAATATCAGAATTTATTTCTCTTTTAATTTTAGCCAACTTAAGCTGGCTTTTTACAATATCTATCTTCTTTGACCTAATATCTTTTAAGATATACCTGTCAAATAAAGGTATTTTTACATTTACCATTATTGAGCCGTATGTCCTTTCGATATGGTCATCAGTATTGTATGCCGTACCGGTGTTTTGCACATATGACCCACCTAAATATAAGGAAGGCAAATATTTCTCTTTTGTTATCTTGTAATCAAGATTTGAAACTTCAATATCCTTTTCATACATTTTTATTTGAGGGCTCTCTCCGCCAAAATCTTCTTTATTTATTTCCATAGGGACAGGTTGCTCTATCTTAATTCCCGTAATAACATAAATATCACTTAACAAATCAATTCTCTTGCTTAGCAAATTATTTTTTTGCTTTTCCAACTCAAAAATCAACCCTTCAATATTGTAAAGCTCCGACTTAGGTAATCTTCCATTATCAACTTTAACATTAATATCCGATTTAGTTTGGTTTAACGACTGAATCCTTTTGTCAACGTATTCAATGGATTTATTCACATATTCCAATGCTGAATTAATATTTACTACGGTAGCCTCTCTCGCTATAAAATTTATCTTTTTAGCAAGTCCAAACTTTTTCTTTTCTAACATTACTTTTTCCTTTGTCGTGTAAATCTCCTTAACAAAAAGTGGCATATTAAATTCAACACCATATCTCAATATACTCTTAGAAAAAGGTATCGAATCTGTTTTAGGATTAATCTCAGTAGGAGGCATAGGTCTTAAATTTGTAGGTGAATTGTGATATTCGTATGAGCCTATAATATTGATTTGCGGGAATAACTTTGCGGTCACTTTTTCTTTTTCCAAGTCAAACCTTTCATGAATAACAGCATCTACCTGCGTATCAGGCTGCTTTTTCAAAGCATTAAGTAACTCCTGAATTGTTGTAGCATAAGATAAATTTGCAAAAGCCACCAACAAAAGAAGCAAAAAAAACGCAACTTTTCTCATATGTCCCCCATATTTTTATATATATAGAAACATATATCTAACTATCTAAAAATGTCAACATAAAATCTCAAGTTATTTATATTGGCAACAGCTAACGCATGTTTTTTTTTAACATTACAAACTGCTATCAAACTCAATTTCCAGGCGATGCCAGTTGACATTAAACTCTACATATAATATTTTTACCTCATGGCAAAGGTAAAATATCCTAAAACAAACGCGATAAGATTTTTGGAAGAAAACAAAGTCCCTTTCGAAGGATATTTTTATAAATATGAAGAAAGGGGCGGCACTAAAGTATCCGCAAGAGAGTTGGGTGTAGATGAGCATATTATCGTAAAAACGATAATTATGGAAGATGATAATAAAAAACCATTTATAGTCTTAATGCATGGTGACAAAGAAATTTCCACCAAAAATCTTGCACGAATATTAAATGTCAAAAGTGTATCCCCTTGCTCTCCAGAAACCGCCAATAAGCACTCTGGTTATGTCGTAGGTGGCACATCACCCTTTGGCACAAGAAAAAATATGCCGGTATTTATGGAAAAATCTATATTGGATTTGGAATATATTTTTATTAACGGCGGCAAGAGAGGCTTTCTCGTAAAAATAGATCCTAAAGATGTGCAAAAAATATTAAATGCGACAATTGTTGAAGTAGGGATAGATGGATAACATACTTGTAATATTTGACATGGATGGCACATTAGTTGACACACGAGCCGACATAACGATTTCCATAAATTATGTAAGAAAAACTAAGAATCTTCCGCCGCTAACTGAAGAAGAAGTTATAAAAATAATTAATTTCAAACGTGAAGAACTTGCAAAACAATTATACCACACAGAAACATATATGCCTGAAGACAGAGCAATATTTGAAGAGCATTATAAGCAGCAGTGCACTAAAAATGTCAAACCATACAAAGGGATAGTTGATTTGCTCGATTTTTTGAAAAGCAGCGGTATGAGACTTTCCGTTGCGACAAATGCACCCACAAAATTTGGAGAAAGAATACTAAATGCAGCAAAAATTGACCATTACTTTGACCATATAGTCGGCTCATGCAAAGTCGAAAAGGCAAAACCTGACCCTGACATGATTTATCTGATACAAGACCTTTACTCTGATAAAACTCTGAGCAAAAAATTTCTTGTGGGGGATAATCATACTGACATAAATGCAGCAAAAAATGCAAACATACCATCTATTTTTGTTAAATGGGGCTACGGCAGCTTTGATGGTGTCGCACCGGACTTTACGGCTGAATCACCTGAGGAAATTGTTAAGTATATTTTGGATGAAAAAGTATCTTCTTAAAATTCTACATCTTACTTTTAAAAAGTTTTTTCAAAATATCAGGCTTAAAAGCTTATCTGCCAAACTTATATTCACAACATCTGCGCTTGTAATTTTTGCTCTCTTTTTATCATTTATAAATTTTGGCAAAGTAATCAAAGAAATCCTTCAAACCGAAGGGACAAAAAAAGCGCTATCTGTTTCTATTACTCTGTCAAATACTCCTGACATTATAACTATATTTAAAACCGAAAGGACTGACGGTGAAACTGAAAAGATGCTTGATTCAATCAAACTTAAAACCGGTATAAAATTTATACTGCTAAAAACTCCTAAGAAAACCATTTACTTTGATAATGACGATATAATTTTAACCACCGAAGATGAAGATTTGCTGACCTATAAATACGGCAAATACTTCACTAAATCGATTTACATAGACAATAAAAGATATACTATCGCTCAAACACCCGTTTACTTTGAAAATTCAATTTTGGGTCTTGTTAGTGTTGCTTTTGAAGAGCAGTCATTCAAAGCAGTCCTATCAAATTATTCAAAAAAATTATTTTCATTTGTATACTTAATCATAATGATTACAATAGTTGTCGCAATGATCGTTTCATTCAAAATTAAGTATTCCCTTTTAGGTTTTGAACCAAAAGAGTTAAGCTTTTTATTTTTAGAGAAGGATGCCATTATAAACTCCGCTAGGGAGGCAATACTTGCAATCGACATAAATAAAAATCTGCGTCTTTTCAATGCGGTGGCACAATCATATTTTAATATAAACAACTCAAAGAAGGTTTTGCCGATTGAGCTTGAAAATATCATGGAAACTTCTATATCTCAAAATACAGACATATATGACAAAGAAATCATCATTAATAAAGAAGCATATATTTGCAATATTTCTCCGATTATTAAAAATAACCTTACACTTGGGGCTGTTGCAACCTGCAGAAAAAAAGATGAAATTGATAAACTTGTGATCGAACTTACAAAAGTTAAAAAATACTCAGAAACATTAAGACAAAAAAAACACGAGTTTTCAAACCTTTTACATTTGATTTACGGATATGTTCAGACCAAAAACTATGAAAGTATTAAAAATATACTATTTGAAACAGGTGAATATGACAGCAATATAATACAAAACCTGAGAAATAAAATAAATGATCCGACGCTGTTGGCAGTATTAATTGGAAAATATTACTATGCTTTGGAAAACGGAGTAAAAATAATATTTGATGAAGATTGCTACATCGCATCTACTCTTAATGAAAATATTGCTCAAAAACTTCCAACAATACTTGGAAATATTATTAATAATGCTATTGATGAGGCAAAACATTCTGCCGAAAAAAAAGTGTGGATTTCAGGCACGGATGTCGGACGTGAGCTGATAATTGAGGTGGAAGATTCCGGACGCGGAATCAATGAAAGGGATATTGAAAAATTGTTTCAAAAAGGGTACACTACCAAAAAACAATATGGAAATATAGGATACGGTTTGTATCTGGTAAAGAAGGAATTAGAAGAAATCGGAGGTTCCATAAGCGTATCAAATACCAATAACGGTGCACTTTTCACCGTTTATTTGCCGCTTAAATGACTATATGTATAAGGTTATAATTGCCGAAGACGAAGAAAAAATCGCTTTGCTACATAAATCTTTTTTAGACGATAATCCTGATTTTGAAGTACTTGCAATTGCAAACACCATTAAAGAAACACAAAAAGCACTGGAAATACTTAATCCCGACCTTATTTTGCTTGATGTCTATTTTCCGGACGGAAATGGAATAGAGCTGCTAAAATGGATACGTCAAAATAACCTATTATGTGATGTAATCTTGATTACTGCTGCAAGGGAAACACATGCATTGGAGCAGGCATTGAAGTTTGGAATATATGATTATCTCGTAAAACCTATACTTCTCAATAGGCTTGAAGCCTCTCTTTAAAATTATGTAAATTACAAAAGTAATCTTAACAACTCTCAAATTGTCTCTCAGGACTATATTGATAACATTATAGGCAAAAAAAACCACACTGACAAAGTAATTAAGAATACTGACAATCTCCCAAAAGGCATAGACAAGCTGACACTTGAGAAAATAATAGACAAAATGAAAACTATAGATTCATTTTTGTCCGCGTCTGAACTGGGTGATATTTTGGGAATTAACAGGACAACGGCAAGAAGATATCTTGAATACCTCTCAGCCGTTGGTCTTGTAAATGTTGACTCTCAATACGGTACAATAGGCAGACCTGAAAAAAGATACAAGCTCATCTGATAAGCCTACTAATAATAGGTACTACTATAAAAAGCGTAAATATCCTTACTGTGTGTAAAAATGCCACTACCTGCGTTTTGTGCCCTTCTGACTGAGCCAACAAACTCATCCCAGACATCCCACCCGGAGAAAATCCGAAAAGAGCGGTCGCGAAATCGATAATATTAAGCCGTCTTGCGACATACGCCATCCCTATTGCAACAAGAAGCAACATCACAGTGCTCACAACAGCCAGTGGAGTAACCTTTACAATCATCCCCAAAAAACTTCTGTCAAAAGTTACACCAAGTGATATCCCCAGTATAATTTGAATAATAAGGCTTATGTTTCCTGTAATTACAATTTGTTGGGTAAAAATCATAGATACAATTCCAGAAAAAAGCATGGAGCCGACAATGGCTCCACCAGGGTAATTCATCTTTGCAAAAAATATTCCGCCTATTATTCCAAAAAGGCAAACAACAATAACTTTTTCCATATTTAACTCTTAAAATATTTTTTCTTAACTATTTTAATAACTATTGGCATGATAAGCATTGCCGCAACCAAAATCCACAAGACTATATTAATCCTACCTTCAAAAAATATCCCGTATTCTCCGCCACTCATTGAAAGTGCTCTTCTTAGGTTATCCTCCATAATCTCGCCAAGCACAAAACCAAGAATAATAGGTGCCATTGAATAATTAAGTTTTCTCAATATATAACCTAGCACACCAAGAATTATAGCGATCATCAGAGAATATGTGCTCAAATTAACTGAATACACCCCTACAAAAGCAAGCACTACAACCGATGGGACTAGTATCCAATAAGGTATTTGCAATATTTTCGTAAAAACCTTTACCAGAGGCAAGTTTATAACCAACAGCATAATATTACCGATATACATTGAAGCTATAAGACCCCATACAAGTTTTGGTTGCTCGGTAAACAGCATTGGTCCTGGATTTATATTATAAAGCATCAATGCACCTAAAAGTACCGCCGTAGTGCCACTACCAGGTATTCCAAGAGTAAGCATTGGGACAAGCGCACCACCGGCTGAAGCATTGTTAGCACTCTCAGGTGCTGCAAGCCCGCGGTAGTCACCATTACCGAAAGTCCCCTCTTTATCGGATAATTTTTTTTCAAGTGTATACGAAACGGCACTGGCAATAGATGCCCCTGTACCAGGCAAAACACCTATCACAAACCCTATTATGGCAGACCGCAGAATTGCCCATTTACATATCAAAAAGTCTTTCAGGCTAATATACACCCTTTCTATTTTAGGTAACTGAAATGTATCACTGTTGTAATGCTCAAGCATTAACAACACTTCGCTCACCGCAAAAAAACCTACCACAACTGTTAAAAATTCAAATCCATCATAAAGCTCAGGCTCATTAAATGTATATCTTAAAACGCCGGTAGTAGAATCTACACCTACAACAGCCAGTATAAGCCCTATCACAACGCTAATCAAACTTTTAACCGGTCTCTTCCCCATAAGAACTGTAATGGTTGAAAAAGCAAAAACCATCAGCACGAAATACTCTGGAGGACCAAAGCTAATAGCAAATTTAGACATTAACGGCCCAAAAAAGGTTAAGCCTATAACTGCAAGCGTGCCACCTATAAAAGATGCCAAACCTGACAGTGCAAGTGCAGGTCCTCCAAGCCCCTTTTGAGATAAAGGAAAACCTTCAAGGGTAGTAAATACCGCACCGGCATCCCCTGGCACATTGAGCAAAATACTTGAAATCCTGCCGCCATATTCTGCACCGTAATAAATCCCTGCCAGTAAAATCAGTGAGGATTCAGGTGGAAGGCCAATTGTGTATGCAATAGGTAATAAAAGTGCCACACCATTTATTGGGCCTAAGCCGGGCAACGCACCAAACAGAGTCCCAAGCAACGCCCCCAAAAGAGCCAACCCAAGATTCATCGCAGTTAATGCTACTGTAAAACCATTATATAATAAGGATAAAACTTCCATAATTCACCCAATCATCTTTTCAATTATTTTCCCAAGAGGAAGCGGAATTTGAAGAATCACGTCAAATATCACATATACCGAAAAGCTTATACAGACAGCAGTGATTATAGATTGCAATGTCTTCCCCTTAAAAAGTTTTGCAATAAAATAAACTGTAATAGTAGTTGACACCAAAAAACCAAGAAAGTTAAAGCTCAATTGATAAAACACTAATATACCAATAAAAAAAATTCCTCTTAGTATACTGCTTTTTGAACCAGCTTTGATATCCGCCGGTTTTATGAATACAATAAATGATAAAATAAAAAGCAATACACCAAGGGCAACCGGGAAAGCCTTAGGCCCAAGCGGGTCATAAGAAAAAGGGACATCAAAAGTAAGGCCGTAGCCGCCGATAAAGGCGGCTAAAACCATTAAAAACAATGCAAATATTCTGTCTATCATTTAATCAGTCCTGCTTCTTTAGCTAATTCTTTAAATCTCTTAACATCTTTCTTTATATAATCATCAAATTCTTTCCCGATTTTTGTAAACGGATAAAGCCCTCTTGCTTCCCTTTCCTTTTTAAACTCATCGGTTTTTACAAGTCTGTTTAAAAGGTCAACCCAGTAGTTATATTGTTCATCAGTTACCTTTGGCCCCATGTAGTAGCCTCTCCAAATTGTCCATACTACATCATAACCTTGTTCTTTTGCTGTAGGGATGTTGTTAAATTTGCCGGGAAGTCTTTCCTCAGCAAGCACTGCCAATACTTTATACTTCCCTGAGTCATATTGACCGGAAAATTCTGCGATATCTCCGGGATATATTTGAATATGTCCACCCAAAAGTGCGGCCAATGCTTCTCCACCACCTTCAAATGCCACATATCTCATATCTTTTGGATTAATACCTGCCTGCTTGGCAATTAATGCAGCTTTAAACCAGTCCTGACTCCCAATAGAGCCACCTGAGCCAAGTACGTAACCTTTAGGATTTTTCTTCAAATCTTCAATAAGCTCGCCAAGTGTATTCCATTTTGCATCCGCCCTTACGATAATGGCACCATAATCAGCGCCAAGTGCTGCAAGCCATCTTACATCATCTTCAGTAAATTTACCAAATTTACCTTGTGCAATGTTTAGTGCTGAGCCTGTGCTTACAGCTACAATCATTTCAGCATCATCAGGACGCTGCCCGATAACGTGGTTATAGGCAACTGCCCCTACACCACCCGGCATAAAGTTTACCATCATCGGTTTGTCAATGAGCTTTGATGCCAATAATGAGTTTGAGACCAACCTGCAAGTAAGGTCAAATCCGCCACCTGGTTTTGCCGGTGCAAGACACAACGGTTTTGATAACTCAAAAGCAAATGATGTTACTGAAAGAGACAACATAAAAACTGCAGTTAAAATAAATCTTAACACTTTACCCATACATTTCCTCCTTTTAAGTTTGGTATTTAAAACTATATTTTAAATTATCAAATTTGCAACAATATGAACTTAATGGGTTTTTATAGTTTTTAGAGCTTTTTGTGCATTTTGTGCACAATAAATCTACTTCGCAAGCTCTTTAAGTGAATTTTTGAGAAGCTCTTCGAATGAAGAATCAGGTTTTCCAACCTTTTTTATTATATTGATACAATCAGCTTTCTTGTACCCAAGATTTACAAGTGCACTTAGCACATCGTCATATGCATTATTATCATACATCTGACCTGAATCAACCTTTTCTGCCACAAAGCTGTCTTTTAATTCCAAAATTATCCTTTCAGCAGTTTTCTTGCCAATTCCTGGTATTGATGACAACTTTAAAATATTTTTTGAGGCGATGACCTCTTTAAGCTCGCTAAATTCTATACCGGATAATATTGAAAGGGCTAACTTTGGCCCAACTTTTGACACTTTATTCAGCAATAAAAATACTTTCTTTTCTTCTATATTTTCAAAGCCATAAAGCGCTACCACCTCTTCTTTTATAATAAGATGTGTAAAAAGACTGACTTGCTCCCCAATATCTGGTAATTTTGAAAAAGTATTGATACTTATAAAACATTCAACAGCAATATTGCCTGTTTCAACGACTGCTTTTCCGGGAGTTTTTTCGAGCAATACCCCCTTAACCCTGTAAATCAAAGTATCCTCCGGTGAGATTTAATCCAAGACAGAGGGCACAACCCAATGCATCGGATACATCATATTTTACTTTATCAAGTTTTAAATTCAGATGCAACTCCACCATCTTTTTTACCTGCTCTTTGTCAGCCTTACCATAGCCTACTACCGACTTTTTTATCTGTAAAGCGGTAAATTCATACACTTTGACATCTTTGTTAAGAAGTGTTGCCATAATGGCTCCTCTTGTATGGCCAAGGAGCAGTGCACTTTTGATATTTACGGAAAAAAACACATCTTCCACAGCGGCATATTTAGGACTATATTCGGTCAAAATCTCATTTAATTTACTGCAAATAGTATCGAGCCTTTCCGGCAGGCTTTTTTTTGAATCGGTCTTTATGACATTATGATAAAGACAGGTGAGTGTTTTATTCTCTATTTTTAAAACACCCACCCCAGTATTGTTTAATCCAGGATCTATCCCTATAATGTTCAACTTTAGTCTAACTCGCTTTCATCTATATCTGCATTTGTGTAAACTTCCTGCACATCGTCCAAGTCTTCCAATACTTCAATCAGGGTCATAGCCTTTTTGGCATCTTCTCCCTTTAACTCTACTGTTGTCTTAGGCTTCATTGTAATTTCGGAAAATTCTATTTCGATGTTTTGCGATTCAAGAGCTTCCTTGATTGCATAATAATTTTCAGGCTCAGACACGATCTCATACCCCTCTTCACTTACTTCCACATCCTCGGCACCGGCTTCAATTGCAAGCTCCATAATCATATCTTCATCAGCTGATTCTCTTTTAACATTTATAATACCTTTCTTTTCAAACATCCATGCTACACAACCGGCTTCACCCATACTTCCGCCACGTTTTGTAAGATTGCTTCTTACCTCTGCAACAGTCCTGTTTTTATTGTCTGTTAGTGCATTTACTAATATGGCAAATCCACCCGGGCCATACCCTTCGTATGTCACTTCGTAATAAGTCGTATCATTACCTTCGCCTGTCCCCTTTTTAATAGCCCTTTCCACATTGTCCTTAGGCATATTTGCTGACTTTGCTTTATCAAGAGCTACACGAAGCCTTGGGTTCATCTCAGGGTCGCTTCCGCCTATTTTCGCAGCTACTGTTAATTCCTTTGCAATTTTCGTAAACACTTTCCCTTTTTTGGCATCCTGAGCAGCCTTTCTATGCTTAATATTTGCCCATTTACTATGACCAGCCATTTTTTCCTCCGGTATTTATATTATTTTATTTATTGATTTAAGATACTAAGCGCCCTGAGCTTATAAATTATTTAAGAAATAAATTCAAGAAAAACAATATTTTTTGCAGTTTTTTTTAAAAAATAAGCAATATTCTTTATAAAATGCAGATTTTACTTCAAATATATCGGATGTTTGTGCCTTTGAGCGGTAAATTAATAAAAGGGCAACTGTGAATATTTTCTGTATTATAAAGGAATGCCTTTGCAATTTATTGCTTATCTACTTTTTCAAGCTTTCAATCTTTTCTTTGTAGTCTCCGTTAAATACATAGCTGCCAGCCACAACAATATCGCACCCTGCTTCTTTTAATAGCGGTGCATTTTTATCATTTACCCCGCCGTCGACTTCAATAAGTGCTTTTGAGTTTTTACTTGCTATAAGATCTTTTACCCTTCTAACTTTATCAAGACAATTTGCAATAAACTTTTGCCCGCCAAAACCGGGATTCACCGACATTACAAGCACCAAGTCCACATCGGTAATTATCTCCTCGATTACGCTTATAGGTGTTGCAGGGTTAATTGACACCCCTGCCATTTTGCCCAAATCCTTTATTTGGTAAATAAGCCTATGCAGATGATTTGAAGCTTCCGCATGCACTGTGATAATATCAGAACCCGCATCTGCAAACTCTTTTACATAATTTTCAGGATTTTTTATCATCAAATGCACATCAAAAGGCTTTTTAGTAAGGTTTCTTATTGCCTTTACCACAATCGGCCCGATAGTAATATTTGGCACAAACTGACCATCCATAACATCTATATGGATATAATCGGCACCGGCCTTGTCTATGGCAACAATCTCTTCGCCAAGTCTTGAAAAATCAGCACTTAAAATTGATGGAGATACAAGCATAGAATTTCTAATCATTACTAATCTCCATAGTGACTATTTGACTCTTTGAACTGCTAAAGAAATTACCTTCTTCACCTTTCAAAACATAAATAATTTTTTTATTCCCTTGTGTAGTAACATAAAAATCATTTACATCAGTGCCCAAATCATTGGAACTCCACACACTTTTAAGCATTGAATTCTCAAAGCTATTTATAGAAATAGTCTTATTAAAGTATTTTTCAAATGTTGGCACTATATTTTCATTCTTAACTACTTTTCCGGTAACTATTCTCCCTTTTTCATCAATAAAAATTCTATCTCTAACATAAATTCTGCTTGTAATCTCTTGAAGTTTGTCAACATCCTCCTTATTGGAAAGCTTATCAACTATTCTCTCTTTCATCAAAAAATAATTTCTTGAATCAGAGTAAGGCTCTCTGCTTTTATAAATAATATCACCTTCTGCTGAATAAATTTCAAGATAGCTCTTATCGTCGCTCCTTATTACTTCTAACTTACCGTCATTATTAACGTCTCCTAATCCAAAACCATAAATAGAAAAACCTTGTGTGTTTTCTATACTTTCACCTTTTATGTAATCTCCATTAAATGTCAGGTAGTTAATATTACCAACAAATCTCCCATCTTTTGTAAGTCTTTGAGCGACAATCTTTTTATCTCCATTTACAAATACTGCTCTTGTAACGAGTGGCAATGAGTCTTTCAATAAGCTCAGATTTTTATTTCTGTATTCATAAATATAGGTTTTCGCTCCATTCCCATTATTAGATACAGAGACGAAAATTTCATCTTTATCGTTATTATTCAAATCTCCACAATCAACTGATATAATCTTTTTAAATTTTGCACCTATTGTTTGAAAATAATCAAACTTATTGTCAATAATTTTGTAAATATCAACTTTTTCATCTTCAGCCAAAACCGCATACTGGATATTGCTATCTTCCAGCTTGCATACCGCCATATGAAAATAGCCCTTTGAATTAATTTCTTGTATAAAGACTTTATTTTGACTTTCCTTCTTGGTTATTTTTAAGTCTGTTGAGTAATATTTAGCCAACGTATTGCCAAGATGCATAAACTCAAATACCAGACCATATTTATCATTTTTATAAAATCTAAGCGTAAAAGGGGACATCTTATCTGTAACAAATTTTCCTGTCCTCTTTATTGCTCCATTAATCTCTTCTATTATATACTTGTCAATATTGTAATACTCTGTATTTACAGCAATAGGATAGTCGATCTCTATATAGTCACCGACACTAATATTATCCCCTTCCAGTAATCTGGCAGTACTATATTTTTCATATACATCCTTGATTATTCCACTACCAACCTTCTCTTTCGTTTCTGCAACAATTTCCCCCGTAATGGGATGAACTATTTTTTTACCCTGCTTAAAAATAGTAAAATTTAACCCGGTAAATACATTATCCTGTTTTCCAAAATCTGTTAGGATAACTCCGTTATCTTCTTTCGCTATAACATAACCTTGCTTAGCAGAAAGCTTGTTTATAAAGTCTTCAAAGAAATCAACATTTGAAGCAAAAACCAAATTTGAAAAAATGAAAAATATAAAAATAAACCTTATTAGCATCCTTACCTCTTAATTAAACTTTATTATAATTAAATTACTTTTATCATTTTTCAGTAGAAATGATTCTTTAAGCTTTATCATTGCAAGGTATATTTCCCCCGATTCTGGTGAGGTATAAATGTCAATTAGTCGAGGTTCAAGCAGGTCTGACTCCCATACCCTTTCTATTCCTGAATTATTAAATGAAATCTTTTCAACTTTTGCAGTCGAAAATACCTCCCTTAGAGGGAACGCAGGAAATTTTAATTCATTGTTATAAACAAAAATTTGACTATCATTTTCATAGACTCTTGGATAGATATAATATCTATATTTAAGCATACCAAGAACGTCATCATTTTCTGAATATCCATGGTTATCCTTATTCTTAGCTGCTTTGTTTAAAATGAAATATTTTGCGCCTATGCCATACTGTTTAGCACTTTTATATATCACTTTACCATCTGATATAACTTGTATTTTTCTATCCTTATCGTAATATAGGATATCAACCTTCTTATCATTATTAAAGTCACCAAATCCAATATTGTAAATATTATATTCTGTAGAAATCAGCTTTGGTGTATCATTTCCTAATTTATCAATTGATGTAAAGCTATAAATATTATCATCAAACCTTTCATGACTAACAGATTGATATAACAGTTCTTTTTTGTGATTATAATACACTGTCCTAAAAAGGTACTTTATATTGTCATTTACCTTTTCAAATTTATTCTCAACAAATTTATATATAGACGAGTCAGGTATAAGGTTTTTGTCTAGCTTTGATACTATCAATTCTTCATTGCCATCTTTATCTATATCAAAAGATTCGACATTTACAATTTCACTAGTTTTTATGCTTTCATATGGGGCCTTTTCTATTTTTTGGCCAGTAACTTCATAAAAGTCAACCGTATATTTGTTGGCTGCAGCAATTATTTTCTTGTTGGCCAAATTAAAGATTGTTAGCGTATGATAATCTTCATTCAACATACCACTATCTACCAAATCAACCGCTTTTACCTCTTTTCTAATATTTATAATATTACCTTTTGGATAGTAATAAGTCTTAAGGATATCGTTATTCTGTAGCCCAACAGAAACAAGCACCCCCGTTTCATCACTCTTAACAGCAACATTCAACTGGCAATTATCAGAAATTATGTAATTGCTATTGTTATTTAAAGATTCTTTCAAAAGAGCCATATATTTTTTATTTTCATCACTATTGCCAATACTTGTAAAACACAAGCCCAGAGGTGTTTTTGGGACAATTTTAATTTCAGACATTAAAATATCAGCTGATTTATATGTTACTTGAATCTTTGCCCTATCTTCTATTGCCTCTTTTACAACCCCTTCCCCTATCTTTATATCCCTTGTACCAAGTAGCTCTTTTGTAACAGGATGATATACTGGTTCACCTTTTTTCATCAATATCACTTTTCTATTTATCAAAAAACCGTTATTAATCCCTTTGTCAATCTCCAGAATATTATTATTTTGATTTATTACAGCTGCAGACTCATCTTTAATAATATTATTCAGATCGGCATCAAAGTTTGAGACATCTGCATATGAAAAGGAAGAATAAATAAGGAATACAAACACAAATAATTTTCTAATTAACATACACAACCCCGTTATAATTTTTTGAAAGTATTACATCATACAAAAAAAAAATCAAATCATTTATAGACTACATTTACTGATAGAATATTTAATTAGAAGTTCATTCGGTATTTGAAATCAATATGAGACTTATACTTTATAAAAAAAGGGAGCCCGCAAGCTCCCATATATTACTTAATCTGAAAACCTTCAAATTAGAAGTTCATCTGCCATTTAGCACCAAAGTAGGTAAGTTTACCTTCTTTGTTATCATTAGAATCTTTCATATAATCTAAAACGCCAACTTCAGGTACTATATAATAACCTTTTCCAACAGTTATCATAGCATTTGCATAGTATGACTGCTGAGCATCTTTTTTATTATAATCATCGCGGTCTGTCTGCTGGTAACCATAGCCAACGTTAAAGCTTAACATATCATTTGCTTCAAATCCTAATTCTATAGCACCACCAAAATCTTTTGAATTTTCATCTGCAGCTATATCATAAGTGCCATTTGAAGTAAGACCGTAGTCGCCGGTATTCTGACCATACCATAATACAAAATTAACTGTTGCAGGTTTAATAGCATAAGTACCACCAAAACCAACAATGTAATTTGTAGCAGTATTATCAGTTGCCTCAACTTTCTTTGTTTCTAATCCACCAAAAACTCTTGCATCAAGACCTGCAACTGAAAATCCATATCCTAATTCTAATTTTGGGAAAAGTGTATCATAATTATCCGGATCACCAGTAGTGCTGTTTCTTACAAGTGCAACTTCAAAACCACCAGCCATAAGCTTAATCTGTTCACTTCTTCCAATAGAAACACCACCAAAACCATCAAGAGCATTATCACCAAAATAAACTTGATTAAACGGTTCAAAATCTGTAGGAGTGTAATCCTGCCCTACTCTAAATTTAAAATTACCAAAGTCATATGTACCATAAATAAGTCTAGTTTTTACAGCATTTGCATTACTTGCACCTGCAATACCAAGCTCTACATTTGCAGAAAACTTGTCACTTACTTTTACATTTGCCCCTACACGGCTGTTCCCCTGAAGTCCAAAATTAAGATCTGTGTCACTTTTGCCAATGCCACTTAAATCTTTACTTTGATTTTCATAAAAAGTTTGAAGCCTTACACTTCCATAAAGCCCCCAGTCAGAAGCAAGTGCTGAAACTGCAAAAAGTGTTACAAAGAATAACACTAAAACTTTTTTCATGTTTCCTCCTAAAATTGCTTTTCCTACCATGATATGGTGTCTCTTAATTGCCAAATTTCCTGCTAATTTCTTAAAAATTATTACTGCTATATACCAACTAAATAATATTTGCAAACAAAAATTATCACTGTTCAAATTAAAAATTTTGCACAAAAATCTGACAAGAGCGAAAACATCTTACTCAAAAAAAAAGGGGAGCTGTAAGCCCCCTTTTTATCAATTCTTCTAAAATTTTATTAGAAGTTCATCTGCCATTTAGCGCCAAAATATGTCTCTTTACCTTGCTTAACTTTTGCACTGTCTTCCATATAGTCATAAAGTGCTATTTCTGGCTGCACAAAGAAACCTTTAGCAAACATATATTGTAAGTTAGCATATACTGACTGCTGAGTATCAGCTTGAGCTAAGTCACTTCTATCAGAGCTGGCATAACCATAACCAACTTCAAATTTCATATTATCTACTGGTTTAAAATTAACTGCAAGAGCTACACCAAAATCTTTTGTGTCTTTTGATTGTGTTGCAGCAAGGTTAGGACCAGAAGCTCCCATAGCTTTAGTGTTAGAACCATAGTAACCTGTAAGAGCAAGGCCTGCAGCCCCAAGATTAGCTGTGGTATCCAAACCAACAACATATGCATCAGTATCGAAATAAGTTGCAGTTTCAGTTTCAGCTGAGAAAGTCTGATAACCAGCGAAAATTCTTACTTTAGCTGGATCAAGTTTTACAGTATAATCAGCTTCAATTCTTGGCATTGTAACGTCATAATTAGTGAAATCAGATTGTTTGTTCCTTACAAGAGCTATTCTTGCCCCAGCTACATCAACCATAACAGCTTCATTTCTACCGGTAAAGAAAGCACCCCAACCAAGAAGGTCCCCATCATCTTTAGAAACTTGGTCAATAGAAAGAACGTTCAATGGGTTCCAAAGCTGACCAATAGAAAGCTTCAAACCACCAAAATCATAAGTACCATACATTAATCTTGTACCAACAGCATTGCTATCGCTAGCACCTTTAACATAAAGCTCTACATGAGCTGAAAACTTGTCACTTACTTTAACTTTCGCACCAACACGGCTGTTACCCTGAAGACCAAAACCTCTTAAATCAGTATCTGATTTACCTGTAGCAGAATAATCTTTATCCTGGCTTACATAAAAAGTTTTAAATCTCATACTACCATAAAGTCCCCAATCAGCAGCAAATGCTGAAACAGCAAAAAGTGTTAATGCCAATACAACTAAAAACTTCTTCATACTCTTTTCCTCCTGTAGGTTATTAAATTCTTTTTTTTGGTAAAACGCAAATTGTGTTACAATGAGTTACTTTTTCTACTCTTTGCCTTTTCACCTCCTTTAAATCTTTTTCAAACCTAAATATTTCTGCTACTATGTTAATTCACACTAAAACATAACACACGTAAATTGCCTTGTCAATAAAATTAATCCATTTTATTAACACTGTGTTATAATATTTTTCTTACCCAATAAATTTAGTTTAGACACAAAATTAATTTCTTGCTTTTAATGAAAATGGGTATTAAAATAATTAAAAATATATAAAAGAACGGTAGGTAAATGGGGATTGATAAGGATGTTAGCTTAGCCAAGAGTATCAAGTATCGTTGGGTTTACGAACAGGCTGATAAATCAAATATTTTTCATTTGAATACTTCACTTGGGATACCTATCCCAATCGCAGAGGCTTTAATCAAACGCGGCATAATAAGCGTGGATGATGCAAAGATATACTTTGATGTGCCTCTTAAGGATTTAATAAATCCGTTTCTTCTAAAAGATATGGAAAAAGCGGTAAAAAGGATAACACAAGCCATTTTTAACCGCGAAAAGATATGTATTTACGGCGATTATGATGTGGACGGGATTACTTCCACCTCACTTCTTTATCTCTTTTTGAAAGAATTAAACGCAAGGGTCATATATTATGTCCCAAACAGGCTTGAAGAGGGGTATGGACTTAACAAAGAGGCAATTGACGATATTGCCGGACAAAATGTCGACCTGATGATTACTGTCGACTGTGGAATAACAGCCGTCAGTGAAGTGGCTTATGCCGCAAGTAAAGGGATTGACATCATTGTTACCGACCATCATCAGCAAGGGGATGAACTCCCTGTAAAGGCGTATGCTATCGTCAATCCGATGCAATTTGACGACAACTACCCATTCAAACATTTATCCGGAGTCGGAGTAGCCTTCAAGCTTTTGATGGCTTTAAGATACCATCTGCATAATTCTACTGACTACAAATACAGTCTGCCAAATTTGAAAAAATACCTTGATATTGTGACACTTGGCACCATTGCCGATGTAGTCCCTCTAATCGGCGAAAATAGGATATTTGTAAAACACGGCCTCAAGATGCTTAGCGAAAAAAGCTCAAGAGTGGGGCTTGAAGAGCTTAAAAAGATTACCGGGCTTACAAATGTCAACCTGAATGCCTCTCATATTGGATTTGTAATTGCACCAAGGATAAATGCAGTAGGACGGATGGGCTGTAGCGACAGAGGGGTAAGACTGTTAATAACTGACGATAGAAATGAAGCTCGCTGGCTTGCCGAAGAGCTCGATATGGAAAACAGATACAGACAGGGGATAGAAAAGACCATTCTCGCCGAATCCTATGCAAAGATAGAAAGGCATAGGCTTCATGAAAAATATCGTGGCATCGTGCTGTATTCGGAAGATTGGCACCCTGGGGTAATCGGAATCGTAGCTTCGAGAGTGGTGGAAAAATATTTCAGACCCACAATCGTAATTACGATGGAAAACGGCCTTGGAAAAGGCTCTGCAAGAAGTATTCCTGCCTTTCACCTTTATGACGGGCTGAAAGATATTTCAGAGCTTTTGGTCAGCTTTGGGGGGCATAAATATGCTGCAGGGCTTAAAATTGTTGCAGAAAATATAAAGACACTTCAAAAGGAGTTTCACAACATAATCTCTTCTCAATTGACTGATGAAGATTTTATCCCTGAAATTAACATTGATGCGATTGTCACTGAAAATCAGGTGGATGATGAGCTGATTGAGTGGCTTAACAAGATGAGGCCTTTTGGAAGTGGTAACAGTGAGCCTATTTTCCTGATGAAAGGGCTTAGGAAATATCAACAATTTTTTTACATCGGAAAAGATAAAAAACATATAAAAGGCTTTTTGGAGAAAAACGGTAAAGTATTTCAGGTAATCGGCTACAACATGCCTGAATATGAAAAAATCCTTAAAAAAAGTGAGTATTTTGATATAGCATTTATCCCGGAATACAATACTTGGCTTGGCGAAAAAACAGTCCAACTAAAATTGAAAGACATAAGAGAATCGGATGAGTGTTAAGACAAGAAATATTCGAATAATGGATATTCAGGAAAAAGTATTGCAGAGCAGTGAAAATGCCCAAGCAGACCTTGAAAAGCTGCATAAAGCATACGTGTATGCTGCTCAAAAACATAGAGGTCAGCTAAGACAAAGCGGCGAGCCGTATTTGTCACACCCTCTTTGCGTAAGCTATATCCTTGCAGAAATGAATATGGATATAGACACTGTAATAGCAGGACTGCTTCACGATACCCTTGAAGACACCGACGCTACTTTCGAAGAGTTGGAAGAGCTTTTTGGCAGAGATGTGGCTTTTCTCGTAGACGGTGTATCAAAAATCGGAAAAATAAAGTTTAAATCATCCGAGCAAAAGATGGCGGAAAATTTCCGCAAGATGCTCATTTCGATGTCTCAAGATGTAAGAGTCATAGTAATAAAACTTGCCGACCGACTTCACAACATGCGCACAATTGACTATTTGAGAGAGGACAAACAACAAAGAATCGCACAAGAGACAATGGAAATTTACGCTCCCCTTGCCCACAGGCTCGGTATCGCATGGATAAAGTGGGAGCTTGAAGATATGTCTTTTCGCATACTCGATAAAGAAAAATATTATGAAATCTACAACAAAGTTAAGCTAAAGAGAAGTGAGAGGGAAGAATACTTAAATGATATTCTCAAAGTTGTTAAAGAGCAGCTTAAAAAGAATAATATAGATGCGGATGTATCCGGCAGGCCAAAGCATTTTTATTCAATTTATAAAAAGATGGTCATAAAAAAGACAAGCTTTGATGAAATCTACGACTTGTTGGCTTTAAGAATTATAGTAAAAACATTGCCTGAGTGTTATTCGGTATTGGGTCTTATTCACAGTATCTGGAAACCTTTGCCCGGCAGATTTAAAGATTATATAGCAATGCCCAAAGCTAACCTTTATCAGTCACTTCATACGACGGTAATCGGTCCTAAAGGGATGACGGTAGAGTTTCAGATACGCACGGAAGAGATGCACAGGATTGCAGAAGAAGGGATTGCGGCTCACTGGCGATACAAGGAAGGGAAAAAGTTTGACCCGAAAGAGGACAAGGCTTTTGTATGGTTGAGGCAACTTCTTGACCAAAAAGAGCTGAAAAATCCCGAAGAGCTTGTAGAAGCCTTAAAAGAAGATGTCCTACCTGCACAAATCTATGTATTTACCCCCGCAGGTGACGTGGTAGAGCTTCCAAGAGGCTCAACCCCTATAGATTTTGCCTACGCAATCCACTCGGAAGTAGGTAACAAATGCGTAGGAGCAAAGATTGACGGCAGGATTGTCCCTTTAAAATACAAATTAAAAGGCGGGGAAAAGATAGAAGTATTAACATCCCCAAACCAAGAGCCAAGAAGAGATTGGCTTAATTTTGTCAAGACAAACAGGGCAAAGTCGAGAATCAGGGCATATTTGAGAAAGAAAGAGGACGAAAGGGCAATCAATACCGCTCATAATCTTCTTGAAAATGAATTTTCCGACAGAGGGCTTAATTTTAAGGAAATTTTACACAGCAAAGAAAGTCTAAACAAAATTTTTGAAAAATTTAATATTAAGTCAGTGGATGATTTTCTCAAAGCTGTCGGTTTTGGAAGATTATCCGCAAAACAGGTTGCAAATCTTTTTGCAAGACTTGACGAAAAAGACGATATCATTTCAAAGCCAACAAAGGTTAAGGCTGAGCCTTTTAAAATAAAAGGGATAGATGATGTAATGGTAAGAGTGGCAAAATGCTGCAACCCACTGCCAGGGGATGATGTGAAGGGGTATATAAGTGTGGGTCGCGGGATTATAGTCCATAAAGCCGATTGTCAAAATCTTAAAAATACGACGGTCAGTGAAGACAGATTAATAGAAGTAATCTGGGATGAGACCAAAAGATTTAAATCAAAAGTAAAGATAAATAGTATCACTGAGGACAGACCGGGGATGCTCAATGAAATTACCACCGTTATTAAGGATATGGGGATAAACATAATAGAGTTGTCAGCTAAGCCTATGTCAGAAGGCAGGGCAAGGCAAAACTTTACAATAGAAATCGCATCCAAAGACCAGCTTGAAAAGTTGACCGGCAAACTCAAAAGCTTGCCGGGGATGATCTCTTTTACAGCTATTTAATCTAATTTTCTTCCAATTTGGCTTTCATCTCATACAAAGACTTTTTCATAGCTTCGATGAGCTTTATCATTACACCATACATATCATAAAGTAGCTTTACTACTGTAAAATTTATATCACGAGGATGATTGTTTGAATTTCTCACGCCATTTATTTCTATAATCGTAGTCAAATAATAAGACTGCACAAAATGCATAAATATCTCAAAAAACTTCCTTTCACCAAAAATTGCCAATGTTTTCTGCACTTCGTCAAAAGTTTTTCTTGCGTACTCTTCATCTATGACCTTTTCTTTTTCATACCTAACAATGACATTGTTAATGAACTCAACAGCTTTGTTAAAACCGTATGTAAGCCTTTCGATAACATTTTCCGAATATTGTATGGCTTCGTTTACCTTGTCCATAGACTGTTTTTTATACTTTTCCTTTTCCGCCTCATCAGGATATTTGAGATTTGATTTAATATTATCTATTACACTGATATCTTCATTAATATACTTTTCAATTGCCTCTTTGAAGGTCATTATTTTTGTGCCATAAATTTTTGCTCCCCCTTCGGTAGCATTAATCACTTCCCCTTTAAAACCTGCTATATCTTTTTCATAGTATTTCATAAATTTGTACCAAACATCCGTCGTCTTGATTTTTGGCACATAATTACCTTCTACTTCCAATATTTGACGTTTTGTGTGATATTGCTCTTCTTTTTCACCAAATGTGGCACCGGAGGCATGAGTCACTTCATTTTCTCCAAAAGCCAAATCTTGACCAATAAGGATAATAGGGTTACACCCCAAAAATTCCAAAATCTTAAACGCCATATTCGCAGCAGAAGGTCCGATATCCAAAGTCCCTTTTTCAATCTCAAGCCACTGAAAAGTAGCAAAATTTCGATAGACAATTATCCTTTCTCCGGGAAAATTAGTATATGTTTCAGGGCGGATTACAGGACATGCTGACAAATAAACATCCTTTACATCTTCTTGGGTAAGCCCTTCAAAGAGCTTTGAAGTAGCAATTACCCTTTCAAGGGAAGTAACTAAGTGCGGCTTGAGACCATTCTTTTTCATTATCCTCAAAGATGCGTCTGCAGCACAAATAACGGCCTTGTTTTCAAGCCCCTTTAGCAAGTGAATGTTCTTATTTAGAGATGGACCTGTTGCCACGACAATGCCTGGTTTCCCATCAAAAATGCCTTCTAAATCTTTAATCCCGGGCCAGCCAATTATCTCATTGATATTTAAAAATGTATTTACAATACCAATTAGCGAGTCCCAAGGGTCATTGCCAAAGTGCAATAAAACTTCTTTTACTGCATCTTTTAAATGAGACATAACTTTCTTATAATAATCTCCATTTAGCCTCAAAGATAAGCTATTGTCTATAATATTAATTGCTTTAACAAAAAGCTTTAAATTACCCATAAATAATATGGCATGCAAATTCACAAACACATCGTTAATCGGAATATCAATTAAAAGCTTTACACGTGAATCAGATATTACCGGTGTCAAGTCTATTGTGTAAAGTGCAACATAAAAAGGCTCAAATTCAGGCTCAAACACAATTAAAACAGACTCTTGCACCGCAAATTTTTGTAAAAAAGTCAATATTTCATACCCAAGCCCAAATCCAAAAAATATATTCAAAACCGGGAGTCTAATTTTGTTTCTCAAATCAGCTTGGACATAAGCCAGCGGGTCATTGTTGTCATAAGCAAGTAGCTTTTCAGGCAAATAAATTAAATTTGGAATTTTGTCGGGATGATTAGAAGATATGGTGTTATACTTACCATTACTTTTATATGATTCAACTTTTTTTGCCAAATCGGGTCTAAATTTTTTAAGTGCCTGAAAATTTTTTTCATAAATATTCACATCAACTCCTTATTCTGTAATAAATTCTAACTTTAGTGGCGTGCCTTTTGCAAGGTCATATTTTGCCTTTTTACCCAATACACTTTTTAAATATTTAGGATGTAAGCCGTAGCCAGGTCTTATAGAGCGAATGTTATCATTAGTTAAAAAATCACCTGCTTTAATGTCTTTAACTACAAATAGACTCCTTGCAAAAATCCTACTCTTCTCCACTTTTTCCGATATTTCATACGTAACTTTGCCAAGAGCTTTTTCTACCTCTCTAATAGAGCTTACCATCGCTTTAAATTCTTTCGGCTCTAATGAAAAAGCCGCATCCGGACCACCAAGCTTTTTATCAAGTATAAAATGCTTCTCAATTACCCTTGCACCAAGCGCAACTGCTGCAATTGGCACAGATATACCGAGAGTATGGTCAGATAGCCCCACTGTTACCCCAAACCGATTTTTCATATCGGGAATGGTAAGCAAGTTTGCTTCTTCAAATGGTGCAGGATAAGCAGATGTACATTTTAACAGCGTAATATCATTGCAACCATTCTTCTTGCATGTCTCAACAGCAAGCTCAATATCTTCAATAGTGGCTATCCCTGTAGATATAATCATCGGCTTGCCTTTAAATGCAATATATTCAATGAGTGGAATATCTGTAATCTCAAATGAAGCAACTTTATAAATTGTGACATTCAGCTCCTCAAGAAAATCTACGGCAGTCTTATCAAAAGGTGTGGAAAAGAAAACAAGTCCAAGCTTTTCTGCTAACTCTTTTAGTTCAAAATGCCACTCCCATGGGGTATATGCTTGTTTGTAAAGTTCGTAAAGTGTTTTTCCGTCCCAAAGTGTGCCTTGCTTAATCTGAAAATATTTATTGTCACAATCTATTGTCAGTGTATCAGGAGTATAAGTCTGTAATTTTACAGCATTAGCTCCTGCTTCTTTCATCGCATAAATTGTCTCTTTTGCGATATTTATATCATGATTATGGTTGGCAGAAAGCTCAGCAATAATAAAGACATTGTTATTCATATTAGTCCTTTCTCGTTAATGACACGTTTTATATCCGAAATTTTTGTATGCCAAAATTTATCTCCAAAAAATTTTAACAAATTATCAAGCTCATTTTTCTTGTGAATAGTTGCTTTTCTATTATCCTGTTTTTTAGTAATAAATGAACCTGTTTTTATTTTACCCCAATTTTCTTTGAATAAATTTTGAATTTCAATGTTTAACTTATCATAAGTTGTAAAAAAAGTTTCTTCATTTTCATCAAATTGTAATTCTTTTTGAAAAATGATGTCCCCTGTATCTAATCCCTCGTCAATCATATGAATTGTAACGCCTTTAGGAGTATCCTCTATAAAGCTCCACACATTTGGGTGAGCACCGCGATTATAAGGCAGTAGTGAAATATGAAGATTAATAATTTTATTTCTGAATAAATTCACTATTTCTTTAGAGATAATATATCTATAATTATAACTTATTATTAAATTAGGGTTAAAGTTAGCAAACAGCTGTATACTCAACTTTTTATTATACATCAATATATTAGCATTTTTTAGTTTTAGCCATTCATAGAATCTATATGAAACTTCATTATTAGATAGAAATAAAATTTTCATTTACAAAAATACCCAAGCTCACTCTTTAGCTGATTTATAATCTTTAAAGCACCATTACCATAAATAAATCTCTTGGCACATTCAGATGCATTATATCTTAAAGTATAAGAATGAAAATTTCTCAATAAATTTATTAAATTAGTTTCAATTATACTTTCTCCCCACCACCCCGCATTTTCTAAAAAGCCCAATTCTTGCCATTTGGTAACATTTCCAATCTGATTATCTGCTACTATCACAGCAATTGTTGGTACACCTACTCTTGCAAGCTCGTACAAAGTTTGCCCACCGGCTGAAATTGCGATATCACTTCCCAGCATTACTACCTTCATTTTTTGAGCGTCAGGAAAATAAATTAAAACTGTATTTTCATCTGAAGCTTTCTCTATATCTTTTATATTCTTAAAACCTTTACCAATTATAACATTCTTTTTAATATTCGGATAGTTTTCAGCCAATAATTTTAAAACTTTTGGCGTCATATTGCGAAAATCATCACCGCCAAATGTAATCATTATACTTTCTACATTATCTTTTATCTTTTTTTCCGGCACTTCCCAAAACTCTTTTCTAAGAGGTAAATATTCTAAACCTAGCAAATAAGTAATATCATCTCTTTTAGGATAATCTAAATCTTTTGCATGAATATTACCATTTACTACAACTCCACTTGGATATTCTATTCTATTATTATCATCATAATAAACTGGTAATTTTACTAATTTGCTAATTTTCTCATAAAGAGTTACATCTGCCAAATAACTATCAATTATAGCGATATCTGCATCTTTAATCATATCAAAAAGTTTTTCTTGATTATCAATCCAGTTAAAAATTTCGTATTCAGTTTCTTTCACATACTCTTCAACAGATTCATCACCATTAATGATAAATTTCGGCTTTATATTTTTAGTTTCGAATGCCTGATAAATTGCAATCATCCTCATAAAATGACCAAATCCTATATTTTTACCCGCTTCAGTAATTATAAAGGCTTTCATGATTTTAACTCATTAAGTATTTTCAAAGCATTATTTAATTCTTGAAGTTTTAATATATATTTTGCCTCTTCAAGTTCTTCCTCTAAAGAATTAAAAATCTTCTTCTGAACAACTTTTTTATTTATCAGCTTCAGCCATGGTTTTTGTTCAAAAAGTTTCACAATGTCTAAGGCTTCAAAATACTCATTTTCATAATATAAATAATCAAATACTGCACACAAAAGAGCATAGTCCTCTTCGGTATCAAGTGTAATCCTAGCATCAGGTGCAGTTAAATATTGTGGAGCCTCAATAGATGATATTTTAAACTTATCTTTATTTGTGGTATGTATATAAGGGCATACATGCTCTCTTTCAAATTTTTTTTTAGCTTCAAAATATGCCTTTTCAAGTGCATCAAAAGAGATTACTTCGACATCTAAGCCATGAGGAAAAGTTCGTTTAATCGTGTTGGATGTGTAATCTGCATTTTCATTCAAGTGTTTCTCAACTGCTAAATCAATAATATTCCAATCTATACATGGGCAATCAGAAGTTATTCTGACTATTACATCAAGATTATTTTCCTTAGCAGACAGATAATACCTGCTCAACACATCTTCTTTACTTCCCTTAAACCATCTGACGTTTTCTTTGTCCGCTATTTTCACAATATCATCATCTTCACTATCTGTAGTTGTTGCAATTATTACTTCATCTATTGAGCTTGCTTTTAAGACTCTTCTAACCACTTGTTGCAAAACCGTAATTTCACTGTCAAAAGGTAGAAACTTTAAAATCTTTTTCGGAAGCCTTGTAGATGATGTCCTTGCCTGAATTATTGCTCCTACTTTCATAAAGATTCAAACACCTCTTGCACTTTATTCACTACAAAATCAAGTTCCTCATTAGTCATCCCGGGGAAAATCGGCAAACTTATCTCACTTCTATAAAATTCTTCGGCCTTTGGACATAATCCATTTTCGTAACCAAGATCTTGATAAAACGGGTGAAAATATACAGGGATATAATGCACCTGGACACCAACACCATATTCTCTTAATTTATTAAATATTTCACGTTTTTTTTGTTTCAAGCTGTCTTTAAGCTTTATAGGATATAAGTGATAACTATTATACGCATACTCCTTTTCAACAGGCAATTCAAAATATGGATTGTTAACAAAAATTTCATTATACTTTTGCACAATACTTCTTCTCTTTTCAACAAAACTATCAAGTTTTTTCAGCTGACTTACTCCTAAAGCCGCCTGAATATCGGTCATTCGATAATTATACCCCAAAAGTTGCATTTCATAATACCACTCACCCACAAACGTTGAACTTTGAACGTTGAACTTTGAACTATCTTTTGTAATTCCATGATTTCTAAACATCAGCAGCTTTTCATAATATTCTTGCTTATTTGTCAAAACTGCTCCACCTTCACCGGTAGTAATATGTTTTACAGGATGAAAGCTAAAGACAGTCATATCTGAGAATTGACAAGACCCCACATTGAACGTTGAACGTTGAACCTTGAACCTTGAACTTTGAACCTTAAGCCTTGCCCCTAAAGCATGGCATCCATCTTCCACTACTTTCAAATTATATTTATCAGCAATTTCTTTTATTTTTGTCATATCACAAGGATGACCTGCATAATGAATAGGGACGATCAACTTTGTCTTATTTGTGATTTTGCCTTCTATTTTCTCACAATCTATATTTCCGGTATCTTCTTCAATATCTACAAATATTGGTCTTGCACCTAAATATACTCCTGCATTACTTGTAGCGGCAAAAGTCATAGGTGAAGTTATAAATTCGTCATCTTTGGACAACCCGGTGGCAAAATATGCTCCGTGCAGTGCTGATGTCCCGCTATTAAATGCTACCGCATATTTAGCACCGCAATACTCTGCCAATTTATCTTCGAATTCTTTAATTTTTGGTCCTTGAGTAATAAAGTTTGACTTTAAAACTTCAACTACGGCCTGTATGTCATCGTTGTCTATAGATTGTTTTCCGTAGGGGACTGCTCTGGGATTTGACGCTTTGATGTTTTGATGTTTTGATGTTTTATTTATTTTCATCGTGATACCTTATAAAATTTGTAATCATTCCTGCTAATCTTTGGCAAATACTTTCAATTTTATCAAATTCACCCAATTGCAGATAATTAAGTTCCTTAGCTATTTCTATTTGTGTTTGCAATTCGCTTAATGAACCTTTAGAAATATATAAAAACCTTATAAAATCTTTTTTAGTATTTCTTTCATAACCTTCTGCTATATTAGAAGGAATAGAAACAGCAGACCTTCTTACTTGATCTCTCAAATTAAAATCTTTTTTAAACAACTCATTTTCAGTTATTCTGTATATATAAACAGCCAAATCTTTCGATATCTTCCAAATTTCTAAATCTCTAAAAGTAGTTAAACTCATAATCTTTCACCCTCACAACTCCATCACCTCATAACTCCATAACTTCACAACTCTAAGCCACTTATTATCTCTAATAACTCATCTTTCGTTAACCACCAACTATTATTGTCACTCCTATAAGAAAATCCTTCAGGCAATTCTTTCCCACCGTTGCCAAAATCTTTTGGTGCTTGCCAATTCAAAAATTCAGGGATAATCCTATAATGGTCATCATACTCTCTGGTGTGTCTTGCATCGTCTTCAGGAATCATTACTTCATGCATTTTCTCTCCGGGTCTTATCCCTACTTCCTCTATATCTGCCTGAGGCGCAATGGCTCGAGCAAAATCTTCCATCCTCATACTCGGAATTTTCGGAACAAATATTTCACCACCCGTCATATATTTAAATGCCTTTAACACAAGCTCGACTGCTTGTGGCAAGGTAATCCAAAATCTTGTCATATCTTTATGAGTTATTGTTAATTTACCTTCCTCTTTTTGTTTTAAAAAAAGCGGAAGTACTGAGCCTCGACTGCCCAATACATTGCCATATCTGACAACTGCAAACCTTGTGACTCTGCCGCCGGCATATGAGTTGCCAGCTACAAAAAGTTTATCAGAGCAAAGCTTTGTTGCACCATAGAGATTTAACGGATTTGCAGCCTTGTCTGTCGATAAAGCAATTACTCTCTTTACACCGTTATCAATACAAGCTTCTATTACATTTTGAGCGCCCAATATATTAGTTTTAATCGTTTCAAACGGGTTATATTCTCCAGCAGGTACCTGCTTTAAAGCTGCTGCATGAATCACATAATCTATCCCGTAAAATGCTCTGTAAAGTCTGTCTTTATCCCTTACGTCGCCAAGAAAAAATCTTAATCTTTTGTCATGTCCAAATTCATTCTCCATTTGGTATTGTTTAAATTCATCTCGGCTTAAGATTACTAATCTTTTGGGATTAAAATTTTCAAGAACATACTTTACAAAACACTTTCCAAATGAGCCTGTACCGCCTGTAATCAGAATATTTGAACCGTCAAACATAGCTCCTCCAAAGGAAACTTTTTCCTATATTCTACATACTAATCAAATTTTATGCCATAAAAAAAGGGGCTTAACGCCCCTTTAAAGTTTTATACTTTCAGTCTTCTTGACAATCGTCACTTTTCCTGCCTCAAATTTTACTTCGAGTGAGCCATAATATTGGTTTTGGAACATATCTCTTAACATCTCATAAAGTTTAGTTAGTTGAGATTTATCGTTATTACTTTTCATATTTACCGCAGCCATATTTTACCTCCATGTAAAGTTATTTCACAATCCTTGTGATTTTAAATTAGCCTTGTAAAAGTTGTAGTGCCATTTGTGGTATCTGATTAGCCTGAGCAAGCATTGCAGTACCAGCCTGGCTTAATATCTGACTTCTTGTAAAGTTAGACATCTCTTCAGCCATATCAAGGTCGCGAATCCTTGATTCACTTGCAGTCATATTTTCATGGGCAACACTCAAGTTTGCAATGGTATGTTCAAGTCTGTTAATCTGGGCACCAATTGTAGCTCTTATTGTAACTACCTGTGTAAGAGCGTTATCAATATCAGGAATTGCTCTTTGAGCAAGCTTTTGAGATACTATAAACATATTCTCAAGCCCAAGACCTTTTACATCAAGCTGCGGGATTGAAACAGAAAGGGTCTGCCCCTGATTTGGACCTATTTGTAAATCTGTAGAGTTATCTACTACATGGAGGAAATGATTTTCATTGGCATTTGCATTTTCTCTAAACTTTATTGTTTCTGTTGCAGCATCCCAGTAAGATTCAACAGTAGCCCTTGAATCTACAACCAGTTCAATACCTTCAATCACACCGTTTACTCTGTCATTACCTGTCTCATCAACACCAATCAAATCACCGGTATGAGCATCTTTAACAGTAACTAAAGTCGTATTGCTAACAGACTCTTGAATCTCTGCCAAAGAAAAAGCATCTATCAATCTTTGGTCACCGCTAAATGCGATTTCACCCTGTTCACCGGTAAGTGCAGTCTGTATAATAAATGTACCTTTAACAGTCCTGTTACCATCATTACTTGGAACAGAAATATAATCTACAAGGTGCGAATTAACCTGCTCATCACTTGAACCAAGATCAAGTTCGTTTACGAGAGCGTCTGTAATCTTGGTTTCAAGATCTGCAACGGTATCATCCCCTTCAAGGTAAATTTTAGCACTCTTTCCATTACCCCAAATAGTAAGTTCTTGTTTATTTTCAAAGATATTATTTCCATCTGCATCGATAAATCTTGCTATATCTTTTAACTTTGTAGTAGTGGTAGCCGCTTCACCACCGCCGGCGATAGACATAGCTAAACTGCCTGCTGTCACTGCCCCAGTTGAAGTCGCTTCGAAATTTAGCTCAAAGGTTCCAATATTCAAGTTTCCTGTACTTGCATCCAAACTTGCATAAGCCAAAGAAACTTGCTTGTCTTCTGTCGAAGTTGTTAGTGCAGTAAATCTGTAGGCCATTGCAAAGCTACTTGTATCTGGTCCACCGCTAAGTTCTACAACTCCTTGTCCGGTAGCTGATGCAGAAGTACCATCGGTAAATGCTAATAATATTTTATCTCCTGCTTGATATGTTCCTGACACTGAGAAACTATCAAATGAAATCCCATTTGTAATTGCAGCACTAATTCCATTACTAATATTATTATCTGTTGCTTCACCAATCAGCTCACCAGTGCTACCATCATAATACTTAATAGAAGCAGTTCCATTACCTGTTGCCGAAGTAATTTCAATTAATGCATAACCACCTTTAGTAACTGATAAGTTGGCTATTGTGGTATCATCTACAGAAAATGCTGACCCTGCTTGCAAATATGTGCCTACAGTTGCCGCTGCAGAACCAATTGTGCTTGCAGCTGTATTTGCGACAGTTAAAGTAAAATAAGCCGTCCCCGTACTAGGCAAACTTATAGGGTTAGACACCTTATTTATATTAGTAGTGTTGTTTGTACCATTAGCCGTTGTAATTTCCGCCCCAATTTTACCTTCCTGAAGCGTCATAATATCAGTTTTAAATACTTGGCTTTGGCCTATTTTGTTAGCTTCCAAAGAAATCTGGTAGTTGCCTTCAGCCACATTCCCTCTTATAAGCGCACTAATCTTATTACTGCTTGCTGACCACAGAGCTGTCCCATCACCATTTAAAAGTTTTTTGGTGTTAAATTCGGTCGACGTAGATATACGATTAATCTCTGCCTTAAGCTGCTCCACCTCTTTTTGAAGCTCTACCCTGTCGTTTGAAGTATAAGTGCCGTTTGCGGCTTGTACTGCCAGCTCACGCATCCTTTGAAGCATAGAAGATACTTCACCGAGCGCACCTTCAGCTGTCTGAAGCATTGAGATACCGTCCTGAGCATTCATCATCGCCCTTTTAAGCCCTGATATCTGCCCTCTTAATTTTTCGGAAATCGCCATTCCTGATGCGTCATCTGCTGCGTGGTTGATTCTTAAACCGCTTGATAATCTTTCAAGGGATTTTCCGAGAGCGGACTGTGTGCCGCCGAGATGTCTCTGAGAGTTCAAAGACATGACATTGTTGTAAATTGATAAACTCATGTTATCCTCCTTGATTTTTTCAATAGAGGTTTACCCTATTAAATTGTCCTGACGCTTCCTTGCGTCTGGTGAAGTAATCGGAGAAAACAAAAAATTCTTTAGAAAAAATTTGCATATTTATTTTTTTTACTTAATAAAGTGGTATAATTTAACAAATCGGAGATGAAAAATGGCCAAATTTGATATTGCCTTACCAGAAGATATTTTAGTGGGTAAAACCACAGACGTATATTTTATCAGGACAGAAGAGGTTTTGAGAAAAGCAGGTATAAATAAAAAAGTAACGATGGAAGTAGCCCAAAAAGGGATGCCTGCCGAATACCCATTTGGGATATTTACAGGTCTTTCAAATGTTTTGGAGCTTCTTGAAGGCAAACCTGTAGATGTATATGCAATAGATGAAGGGAGCGTATTTTTTGAAAATACTCCTGTGCTCACAATCGTGGGGGATTATCTTGACTTTGGAATCTATGAAACAGCGATATTAGGCTTCTTATGCCATTCATCGGGGATTACTACCAAAGCCTTAAAATGCAAGATGGCAGCAAACGGCAAAACAGTCTTAAGTTTTGGTGCGAGAAGGGCACACCCTGCAATAAGCGGGATGATTGACAAATATGCCTATATCGGCGGTTGCGACGGATTTTCTGTCCTCTTTGCAGAAGATTTAATCGGCAAAAAAGCAAGCGGCACAATACCGCACGCTTTGATTTTACAAGTAGGTGACACCACTGAAACCATGAAGCTTTTTAATATGTATATTGACAAATCTGTCCCTCGTATTGCCCTTATCGACACTTTTAACGATGAAAAATTTGAAACCCTTAACGTAGCAAAAGCATTGCAAAACGATTTGAACGGCGTGAGGCTTGATACTCCCGGCTCACGAAGAGGAGATTTGAAAAAAATTGCAGAAGAAATAAGGTGGGAGCTTGATATAAGAGGCTTTGAGCATGTAAAGTTGTTTGCAAGTGGCGGCCTTGATGAAAAAAAATTAACCGAACTCTCAGATATTATTGACGGATTTGGTGTCGGCACTACCATTTCAAACGCCAAAGTAATGGACTTTTCTATGGATATTGTAGAGATAGATGGAAAACCTTTTAGTAAAAAAGGGAAAATGTCCGGATTTAAATTTGCTTATTCATGCCCGACATGCCTTAAGCAGACTTATGACATTAATAAAAATAAAAAAATTGTATGCTCTAAATGTAACACCGATATGAAAATGATTACAAAAAAATTTATGGAAAACGGTAAAATTATTTTACCGTTGCCAAGTGTAGATGAAATAAGAAGTAAAATTTTGTCACAATTAGTAAATTTACAAGATTTTAGTTGAAATTGTAGTGATTTTTCAGTTATAATATGGTGTTTTAAATACTTGGGAGGTTAATATGAGCAAATTTCAGGAAATACTCGACAGTTATGGTGTGAGCAGAAGGGACTTTTTAAAATATTGCACTGCTCTTGGTGCTACCCTTTCCCTCTCACCGGCATTGGCTCCAAAGGTAGCAGAAGCAATTGAAAAAGACGACAGACCGCCTGTAATATGGCTTGAATTTCAAGATTGTGCCGGTGATTCCGAATCTTTACTAAGAGCAAACAGACCTACAGTTGCAGAATTAGTCCTCGATTATTTATCAATAGATTATCACGAGACAATTATGGCTGCCGCAGGGCATCAGGCTGAAGAAGCCAAAAAAGCGACAGTTGAAAAATATAAAGGAAAATATATCTGCATTGTGGAAGGCTCTATCCCTGTCAATGATGACGGAGTATATTGCACTATTGGCGGGAAAACTGCAGTAGATATCTTAAATGAAGTGGGCGGCAACGCAGCTTTTGTAATAGCAGTTGGCACATGCTCTTCCTATGGTGGGCTTCCCGCTGCCTATCCAAACCCTACCGGAGCAAAAAGCGTAAAAGAGCTTTTGCCTAACAAAACGGTTATTAATCTCCCCGGTTGCCCGATGAATGTAGATAATTTGACCGGCACCATTGTACACTACCTACTTTTTGGTGCTCCGCCCGTAATGGATAAATTTTTAAGACCAAAATTTGCCTATGGTAAGAGAATACACGATAACTGTGAAAGAAGGGCTCACTTTGATGCCGGACAATTTGTCAACGCCTGGGGTGACGAAGGGCACAGACAAGGCTGGTGCTTATACAAAATGGGTTGTAAAGGCCCTGAAACATATCATAACTGCCCGACTGTCAGATGGAATGAAGGGACAAGCTGGCCTGTTCAATCAGGGCATGGATGTGTGGGCTGTAGTGAACCGGGCTTTTGGGATACTATGACACCAATATACAACAGGTTGCCTAATATCCCCGGATTTGGTGTTGAAGCCACAGCCACAAAGATTGGCGCTGCTGTAGTGGGGATATCCGCTGTGGTATTTGGTACGCACGGTATAGTAAGCCTTATCAGAAATAAGGGTATGGTCAAAAAAGTAGAGCACGAATTTGAAGATGAAGAGTAGGGAGGATAAAATATGGCTAACAAAAAAATCGTAGTCGACCCGATTACAAGGATCGAAGGTCATTTAAGGATAGAAGCAAAAGTAGAAGATGGTAAAATTGTGGATGCTTGGTCCAGCTCCACAATGTTTAGAGGGGTAGAAAAAATCCTTCAAGGGAGGGACCCAAGGGATGCGTGGTATTTTACACAGAGATTTTGTGGTGTTTGTACCACAGTCCATTCAATCGCTTCGATTAGAGCCGTGGAAAATGCCTTGGGCATAAGAATCCCTTTTAACGCCGAAATGATTAGAAATATCATTATCGGGATTCAAAATGTTCAAGACCACGTAATACATTTTTATCATCTTCATGCGCTTGACTGGGTGGATATAGTTTCTGCTCTTAGTGCAGACCCTAAAAAAACCGCTCAGCTTCAGCAGTCAATTTCTGACTGGAAATTGTCAAGTGAAGACTATTTCAGAAGTGTCCAAAATAAGGTAGCTGCCTTTGCAAAAACAGGGAGACTTGGACCTTTTGGTAATGCTTATTGGGGGCACAGTGCATATAAATTGCCACCTGAAGCTAACCTGATGGCCGTTGCCCACTACCTTGAAGCATTAAACTTACAAAAAGAAATTATCAAAATACATGCTATTTTGGGCTCTAAAAACCCACATCCTCAAACATTTCTCGTAGGCGGGATGTCTATCCCTGTTGACCCGAATAGCCAAAATGCACTCAATGCCGACAAAATAGCTGAAATCAATAAGTACATTGCAATGGCAAAAGAGTTTGTCGAGCAAGTATATATCCCTGATCTTTTGGCTGTAGCTCCATTTTATCTTGAATGGGCAAAATACGGAGCCGGGCATCTTAACTATTTATCATACGGTGAATTCCCTGAAGATCAGACAGGGTATCCTAACGGTATGTGGATGCCGGCAGGGGTCATATTAAATGGTGACTTGTCAAAAGTATATGACGTAAATCAGGAAAAGATTACCGAATATGTATCACACTCATGGTATGAATATACCGGCGGTGACGATAAAGCCAAACATCCATATGACGGCGAGCAAATTTGGAAATATACCGGACCAAAACCTCCTTTTGAGTATCTTGACACAGATAACAAATATTCTTGGGTAAAAGCACCAAGATATGATGACAAGCCTATGGAAGTAGGGCCACTTGCAAGAATGGTTATCGGCTATGCAAAAGGGCATAAAGAGATAAAAGAAACTGTTGATCTTGTGCTTAATAAATTGGGAGTCGGTCCTGAGGTACTTTTCTCAACTCTTGGAAGGACGGCAGCAAGAGGAATAGAGACTCTAATTACTATCAACAGGTTGCCAAAGTGGGTAAATATGTTGGTAAATAACATTAAATCAGGTGATTTAGCAATCCACAACAATGAAAAGTGGGACCCTGAATCATGGCCAAAGTCAGCGAAAGGTTATGGATGGCATGAAGCTCCTCGTGGTGCACTCGGTCACTGGATTGTAATTGAAGATAAAAAGATAAAGAATTATCAGGCTGTCGTCCCATCAACATGGAATGCAAGCCCAAGGGATACAAACGGAATAAGAGGCCAATACGAGGAATCATTAATAGGGACACCGATTGCTGACCCTGAAAAGCCTCTTGAGATTTTAAGGACAATACACTCATTTGACCCGTGTCTTGCCTGTGCAGTTCACGTATATGACGAAAAGGGTGAGTTAAAGTCCAAAGTAAAAGTTTTATAAGGGGGCTCTTATGGCTGATAATAGATGTGCTGCCAGAAGGTATGTGTATGTTTGGGAAGGCCCTGTAAGGATATCTCATTGGATAAACTTCTTTTGTATGATCTTCTTATCTTTCACAGGCGTATACATACATTACCCTTTTATTGAAGCAACGAGCTTTACTAATGCACCCTACATCATGGGAGTAGTAAGATATTCCCACTATCTTGTAGGTGTGATTTTCGCTTTCAGTGTTATACTCAGATTATTCTGGTTGTTTGTGGGTAATAAATACTCCAGTTGGTCTTCATTTTCAAACCCTTTAAAAAAAGAGGACAGAGACATCTTCTGGAAATATTTTAAGTACTATATCTTTCTTGAAAAAAATCCGCCTCATGTTTTAGGGCATAACCCTGTTGCATTAGTTGCTTATATTGTGCTTTTTAACCTTTTTATACTACAGATATTTACCGGGTTTGCACTCTGGAGTCAAGCTGACCCTAACAGCACTTTATATGCGCTAACAGGCTGGGTATTTACTTTTGTAAGCAACCAATGGGTAAGATTTTATCATTACATTTTTATGTTTCTGGTTGCTGGATTTGTAATTAACCATCTTTACAGTGCCGTTCTTTTCGACTTCAAATCTCAATCGGGAGAGATAAGCTCAATCTTTGCAGGATGGAAACCTGATAGAAGAAAATAATCAGAAGCCCCTTTTTAGGGGCTTTTTTTATATATTTAAATTACATACAAATATTATTTAATGATAATATTATATTTCTTTATTTTTGCATTAAGGGTGACTCTCGATATCCCCAATTGCTCCGAAGTCTTGCTAAGATGATAGCTGTTTTCCTTGAGTGCCTTTAAAATCATCTCTTTTTCCAAGTTTTCAACTGCCTCATTTAAATTTGTATTAAATATTTCCATTTTATAATCCGAGTGGACAATTTCATTAAGCTTAATATGCTCTTTCTCTATACTTCTGCCATCAGCAAGCATTACCGCAGTGTTAATCACATTTTTAAACTCTCTCACATTACCCGGCCACTCATAAGTTTCAAGCAAAGATATGACATCCTTATTTATACAAGTAATCTCCTTTTTGTACTCTTTTGCAAAAACACCGACAAAATATTTTGTCAATTGAGTGATATCCTCTTTTCTCTCTCTTAAAGGGGGCAGCTTAACAGTAACACCGCTTATCCTAAAATACAAGTCGGGCCTAAATACATTTTCATCCATCAATTCATTTATCTTTTTATTGGTTGCAGCAATTAGTCTTACGTCAAGTTTTATCTTTTTTGTGCCACCCAAATGTTCAATCTCACTTGTTTCCAATACTCTCAGTAATTTTGATTGTAAACCTTTTGAAATTTCCCCTATTTCATCCAAAAAGATAGTGCCATTTTGTGCAAGCTCAAACTTGCCGGGCTTGGACGATGCAGCCCCGCTAAAAGCCCCTTTTTCATATCCGAACAGCTCACTCTCTATCAAATCTCTCGGTATTGCAGCACAATTAATTGGGACAAACGGCCCCTTTCTGCCGCTATAATCGTGAATCATATTAGCTATAAGCTCTTTACCGGTACCGCTTTCCCCTAATATCAAAACCGGAGTCTTTGTAGGGGACACATTTGCAACAATCTTCAGCACTTCCCTTATATCTTTGGAGATACCTATAAAACCTTTTGAAGTAATATCTTCGACTTTAATGTATTCGTTGCCACATGTCTCAAACCTTTTATTTTGTTTGTATTTTTCTATATATTCTACCAAATCTTCAATATTAACAGGCTTTGTTAAGAAATCTTTTGCACCAAGCCTGATTGATTCCAAAACGGTATCACTTGTCCCGAATGCAGTTATCATAATAACAGGAATATCAGGAAAATCTTTCTTGATTCTTTCCAATAAGTGCAGACCATTTGAGTCGCCAAGACGTATGTCCAAAAAAATAAGGGAAATATCTTTTATATTGTGCAATATCTCATATGCAAGTCTCGGGGTGTCTGCAGTTTCAACCAAATATCTGTCTGACAAAGACCTTTTTATGCTATAACCTAAAGCCTCATCGTCATCTATCAATAATATTCTATCCATGCTACTCCTTTATAAGTCTGATTAAGAAAGTAGTCCCATATTCATTTGACGAAACATTTATCTGCCCGTTTAAGGCATTTATTATAGACTCAATATAAAAGAGTCCAAGTCCTGTCCCCGTCTTTTTGGTAGTATAAAACGGTAAAAATATTTTATCAATATTCTCTTCATCTATTCCAAATCCATTGTCACGAAAACCGATTAATATGTGACTGTCCTGCTCATCAAAAACTATTTCAATATTTGTGGCAGCTGCTTCAAAACTGTTATTTAAAAGATTGATAAGTATTTCAATTACTTTTTCCGCATCTGTAAATATGCTATCATTTTGTATGTTATTAATAAATAACAGCTCAAGTTTGTTTGAGTAATTAATGTATACATAATCTTCCAATACCTTTTGTATCTCACTTACTTTTACACCACTCTTTTTAATGCTTATAGGCTTTGCAATGTCTAAAAAGTCATTTACTATTTTGACAATCTTGTTCGTTTCACGAATAAGATATTCGGTATCTTTTGAATATCTTTCATCCAATTCTTTGGCAAGAGTCTGAGCAAGCAAAAGTACGGTCATTGCAGGATTCTTTAATTCGTGAGCAAGCCCGGAAGACATCATACCGATTGAAGCCATTTTTGAATTTGCCATAATCTTTTTTTCCTGCTCCATATTTTTTTCTATCGCATCTGCAAGCCTTTTAGAAATATCTGTTAGGTTTTTTGCAATATCTCTAACCTCTCTTGAAGAATACCAAGGCAATTTAATATCTTTTGTCAGATTGGACAAATCCATCTTTTGAACATACTCATTTAAAACCTGCATCGGGGTAATAAGTAAATTTGTAAAAAAGATTACAACTATAAGCAGAAAAATAAACGTAAATATTTCCGTTATACCTATCTTCAAACTGTCTTTTATTGCCACTGCTACAATATATTCGGGATTTATTTCATAAATGATATGACCTACAACACCTTGATTACCCCCAATAGTTATGGGAAATTTTATCAAATCGGCTTTATTCATTTTTTCAGGATATTTTTTAACCGCAAGTGCATCTGTGATATAATTCATATCTTTATCAAACAAATAAACATTTTTTAAATAATCTGAGGACTTTTGAATAGACTCCACAATTGTAAACATCGTGTAGATATCTTTATAAATAATTGCCTCTCCAAGTTTTATATTCAATATGGATATATTTTGCTTTATGGAATTATTTACTGTTTCGGTTAAAAATCTTTTGCTGTAACTATACGACAATGTAATTGTAACCAATAAGGTAAAAAAAGATGCAAAGATGGTAAGAAGAATTACCCTTGTCCTAAAGCTATTTGGTATTAATAATCTTATAATTTTCGACTTCACGGCTAATCTTTATCACATTTGAATAATCGTAACCAAGGCCATCTTCAAATCTGTCAATATTCAACTGGCTCAAAATCTTTCTCCCCTCTTCATCCTTGTCCATATTAATCAAAATATCTTTTATCCTTTTCAATAGTCTTTCGTTTAATTTTTTTGAAGCGACAATAGGTGGGATAGGGAAATCAGGAGATTTAAATACAACCTTAGTATTGCCAATAATTTCAGGAGAAACTATCTTTTCATGCTCATAAATCAGACTGTCAACCGGTGCAACATCTACCACCCCTTTACTTACCAAATATATAGATTTATCGTGACTGCCTGTAAAATACACCTTTGAAAAATATTTCTCCACATCAATGTTATTGTTATTAAAAAAATACAGCGGATAGATAGTGCCGCTAAATGAAAGCTTATCTGTGAAGGCTATTGTCTTGCCTTTTAATGAATTTAGGCCGTTATACTCAAAATCCTTTTTAACAATAAGATAAGACTGATATTTAGGTTTACCGTTTACCACAGGAATTGCCAAAAGCACGTATGAATCATCTTTCAAAAATGCGATTGCACCAGAGCAAACACTTGCAATGTCAACTTCTGCATTTTCTATTAATTCGTTCATTTCCGAATAGTTTTTTTTGCTTACAAGCTCAACATTCTGCCCAAGCTTTTTAGAAATATACTCATTAAGCCTTTCATACAAATAAACGGTATTCCCTGCGGAAATAACCGAGGAAACACCAAATTTCAAGGCTTCAGCAAAAGAATATGTATAAATAAGCAAGCTAAATATTACAAGACAACTAACTTTCTTCATATCTGCTCAAAGTAAACTCTCTTTTTTCTTGCAAAGATACATCTACAAGCGCCTTTACCAAGATTTCTTTACTAAAACCATCTTCCGTCTCCATACTAAATGTACGGGAATTAACGTCAAAGTCTACATTTTTAACACCCTGCAACCCGGCAAGATGCTGCACTATGGCATCAGGACACCCCATTCATAAAAAACCGCCTTTTATCCCCATGCCGTCTACTTCAAATAAAATATTTTTCATAAAACACCTCTGAATATTATTTGAAATTTTCGACCTCATACAATTTAGTCATTTTATTCAGATTTGTCCACTCTATTAGGCTGCCATCATACATTGAGATATTCTTCTTACCAAGCAATTCGTGGATTAACATCCACCCTTCGGTTGAATGATTCCCCGTATTGCAATAGATTATTATTTTCTTATCAAGGTCAATATTCAAAGCATGAAAAGTATTTAAAGCAGTAGTCTTATCCACAAAGCTTCCATCCTTTTTACAAAAAAGCTCTTCAGGGGCTACAAAGGCACCGGGGATATGACCGGGATAAGGAATATAGCTTGCTTTATTTGACCCCAAATATGACTGAAAATCTCTGAAATCTACAAGGATATAACTTTTATCTTTCAATGCCTTTTCTACATCTTCAGTGGTAGCTATCATTGAATTATCAGCATCTTTTAAGATAACATCCCCTTCTGCGACATTCCGCTGATCTCCCTTTTCAATAGGCTTTGACTCTTTAAGCCATTTTAAATATCCACCTTCCATTAAAGTAACATTTTGAAATCCATAGAGCTTAAATTGCCAATAAAGTCTTGTTGCATATTTAAGATTTTTAATACCATACTGAATAGTATATATAACCACTTTTGAATTATTATTTATACCGTAACTTCTGAGTAAATTTTGAAAATAGGCTTTATCCGGCAAGTAACCTTCCAATAATTTGCCGTTTATCTCTTTATCAATCCTGATATCAGATTTATTTACATAAATTGCATTTGGTATGTGTCCTTTATAAAAATCCTGCTTATTCGCTCTGATATCAAGAATAATCAAATCTTTATCATTTAAATGTGCTAAAACCCAGTCAGTATCCACAATTGGACTCATCTTTGCATAAATATTAACACTCATAAATAACATCAATAGAAATATTACAATCCTTTTCATATTATCTCCCTTTTTAACAACCCCAATTTCTCTCCTCTTTTATAGGAGGGAGCAGATTATATGTCTTCTTAATTACTTTTCCCTGAGTTTTAATTTCCAGCGTAACCTTATCACCAGCAAAACATTTGTTATCCAACTCAATATAACCGCTTTCCGCTGTCAGTTTATACATATCTCTTTTATGTTCGAGGCTTTTTGTCCGATTTACTTTCATGCATTCTATATTGGTACTGAAAGTAAAAGGTGTATTAGTCCTAACAATAATCATTGCATTTTCAAACTCATGAATTTCATTAGGAAGCTCAAAACCTGACTCCTCAGCAAATACATTTGAAAACAAAATGACTATTAGTAGAAAAATATATTTTCTCATCTCTCACCCTAAAACCATATTAAAAAGGCGGGGTTTTATCCCCGCCCATTTTACTAAATTAAGCTTTTACAAGCTTGACACTTGTATCATAAAAGGAGGCACTTCCGCCAATCTTGTCAGTCAGACACATATTGCCAAGCACAGGATCAACCATAAAAGCAGCATTAGGACATAAACCGGTCTTCCTTCTGCTGTCACCTTTGATTACAGAGCCGTTTACTACAACATCATTGGCACCATAAGCCCAGTGTCCGTAATGCCATGATACAGCTATAGTTCCAGGTCTTATAGTTTCTGTAACCTTCACTTTACCAGCCATAGGGACCTTTTGACCGTTTCTCAAATCCCATTCCCCTTCAGGGTTTGTTACAGAAACAATCTTAGCCACATCACCGTCACTCAAACCAAGTCTATCTGCATCTTTTGAGTTAATAAGGATAAAGTTTTCTGATATGTAAAGATCGCTCATCCAGTAATTACCTGCCGTCCTTGATTGTCCACCGGTAATCTCTTTATAAGTAATAAGCTGTAAATCAGCGCCTTTGAAATCAAGCGGTCTGTCAAACATATCCATTGCAGGTACATATACAGGATAACCGTAAAATCTCTTGCCTGTCATAGAATCCTTAGTAGTTGCAACTTTGTCTACATAAAGATTTATTTTCTTTTTGTATTGATGAGCTACCTTGTCACCTTTGTATGCTTTTGGAAGATATTCAAATCTTCCACCCCTGTTCAACACATATACAATCTTAGCCCAGTTTTTGGTCTGAGCTTTTGCCCTGTCAATATCAAAAGCTGCCTTGTCAAGATGAGCTCTTGCCTTTTCGAAGATTTTGAGCTCTTCTGCACTTGCATCTGGCACCCCTTCATCCTCCATAGCAATATTCTCTATTAATTTCATAAAGAAATCTTGCTCTCTGAAGTTATCCATACCGGGGCCAAAACCGTCTTTGCCAAATCCAGGCAAATCAAGTCTTTCTGCAATTGCATAAAGCAATGTTTCAAGGCAAAGATTTACTTCTTGGCCGTAAACTTTTGTCTTTGCAGTCATTGGATTGACCATTGGCTGTCTGATTTTAGAGATTTTAGCTGCTACATCAGGAGTAGTGTGTGAAGTACCCCATCTTTCCCAAATAGCTTTATCCGGGAAAATATAGTCAGCATACATTGTTGATTCACCGATAACAATGTCACTGCCAATTATAAGCGGAAATTTATCCAAATCCTGAAGCATTTTTATAAATACCTGACCTGCAGGCGTAGCATATACAGGTGTCCCCATATGCATAATCAGGCACTTTGCGCCATAAGGATACTGCTCATAAGCTGATGGGATGATTTCCTGATAGATATTTCCGGTAAACGGATAAAATGGCCTTTGTGCAGGGTACCCTTTAAAGAAAGTAGTTTTCTCATATTTTGTTTTTTCTCTTGTTATTGGGTAGCCAAACTTACCAAGTTTATTTTTGACAAGTTTGCCCATATCATATGGGTTACCTTTTTTGCCACCGTATTCGTGCCAGTGACCGCCACCAACCATCATACCGCCTGCCCAGTCAACATTACCCACAAGCAGGTTAAGTGCAATAATTGCTGTAGCATTATAGTATCCGTTAGTGTGCTGTACCGGCCCTCTATAGAGGTCAATAGCTGATTTCTTACCATATTTTGTCAATGCTTCTGCCAGCTCTACTATGTCAGCAGCAGGCACACCGCAAATATCAGCCCAACCTTGAACTGTATTTTGGAATGCAGATTCTTTGTATATCTGAAAACCTGATTTTACTTTAATACCATTAATTTCTGTATCTACAAAAAGGTCACCGAAAACTGCATCCCCTTTTTCTTCTCCTGCTACCGGTTTACCGCCGGACATTACTACAAAATCACCCTTAAGCCCTATCTCTTCAGGTTTCAACAATGCGCCTGGGCCGTCCTTTTCAATCTTAACAAGCCAGGTAGCATTGGTAAAGTTTGTCTCATTAATTGAGTTGCCAGCCTTATAATTTGCAGCGCTGATATATTTTTTATCATATGTTTCTTTTTCAAAGATATATCTTGCCATACCAAGGGCAAAAGCCGCATCAGTACCAGGCTTAATTGGAACCCACTTGTCAGCCTTGGCTGCTGTCTTTGAAAATCTCGGGTCAACCACATACATTTTCATATTTCTTTCGGTAATGCCCTGAGTAATCTTTTCACTTAGTGGGGGAGGTCCAAAGTTTGCTTCAAACCCGCCTGTACCAAAATAAAATACTGCCTCAGAGTTTAAAATATCAGGCTTCAAATGGCTTTTACCTGAAAACATTTCTGCAAAACCGATATGGTGAGATTGCTCACAAATAGTTGTGTGTTCATAAAAATTTACAGAACCAAAGCAATCTTGTGTAAATCGCTTCCCAAATTCCTTACGACCGTGCTCAATCCTTCCCGCCATAAATACAAATTGGTTATTATATGGTCCTGCATCAGGATGATTTGGATTAGCAAAAAGATCCATTTTGCCAGCATATTTTGCTTTAAAGTCAGCCATAGACATTTTTTTCTCAGCCAAAGCTTTCGCGTCTTCAGCCATTTGTTTCATCAATTTTGAATCTCTTACTTTATAGATATCTTTAAGACCTTCAACCTTGCGGTTTTCTTCGCCAGGAATATTTTTGAAAAGCAGCCCGCCTTCAACTATTTCATCCACAGCCTTTTGAAAATCTATTTCAACCCACTTATTTTCACCTCTTTTCCCGGCTCTTTTTAAGACTTTGGTAACTCTGTAAGGGTCATAAAGGGACTGAATACCTGCCTGCCCTTTTGGACAAATTTTAGCATCTATCCTTGCAGCCTTATCAATTGGTGTATCAAGCTCAAGGTTAGGGAAAAGGTTTTGTGCGGCATATGGGTTACCATCAATTTTCAATAATACTCCGTCTTGTACCTTACCTTTAATCGCACAAGCAGTGTGGCACTGCAAACAGATTGAATAAATTACGTGCTCAGGTTTAGACAGCTCATATTTGGAGTCCACTCCGCCAGCGACCATCTTTTCCGCCGCTTTTGTAGCACACCCAATTTGAGATGCCACAAGGGCAGAACTACCAAGAAAAGCAGAAGTCTTAACAAAACCTCTACGATTCATCTCAAATTTATTTAAAATTTCTTTTATATCACTCATCTTAGCCTCCTATATTATCCGTGACACTTATTACACAAATCAACACTGTCTGTGACGTATTTTGTAGTTGGCTTAGTGTTTTCACTTTCCATAAAAGTATAAAGTTTTAATTCTTTAGCCTTTTCATAAACCAAACTCTGAGGGTCATTTATGTCACCAAAATAGTTAGCTCCGCCAAGACAAGTAGTCACGCAAGAAGGCAACATACCTGCATCCAATCTATGCAAGCAATAATGACATTTTCTACAACTATTTACAGGGATACTTGACTCTTCTCTTTTATATTTTTTACCGTATTCATAAACTGGTCCGTGCTCGTATTCCATCTCTTTTGGTGTGCCTTCGGTGTAAAAATTACCTTTGTCAACACTCAATGCATTATAAGGGCAAGCCTTTGTGGCAGCACCGCCGCAACCTATACATTTTGAATAATCAATTGCAACTATACCATCCTCTCTTTTGTAAATTGCCCCGCCTGTACAAGCTTTGATACAAGGTGCATCATTACACTGCATGCAAAGCCCTGGCATAAAAAATCTTGCTACATTTGGGAATTCTCCATCTTCAACCTCTTTTACCCAGCGATAATTAACGCCCGATGGAGTCTTGTTTTCAGCCTTACAAGAAACTGAACATGAGTGACAGCCTGTACACTTGCGAATATCCACAAGCATCACCCATTTTCTTTTGGACGCAGGCTTAAGCAAGGCTCGCTCTAAGTCCCTTTGCATCCTAACGATAATGGCTTCATTCATTTTGGCCTCCTATATTTAGTAAAAAAATGAACGCACTTATAATCATATCAATAATGATGCCAAAGTGTCTAAATTGTGGGGCCTTGTTTTTATTGATATTTTCTACATCGCACAAACAGTTTTGTAAATATACTTTACATACGTCGTAAATATACTTTACATAATTTAAAAGTTTATTTTTTTGATTTATTGTTCACCTTTTATACTTGTATGAATTGCATTGAGATTATAATATGTTTTAAAAGATCTCTTTTCGGGGGAAAAAATGAATCATCTAAAAATAATACAAGGCGGTATGGGGGTTGGTGTATCAAATTGGAAGCTGGCTAAGGCTGTTTCTTTAGCCGGGGGTCTTGGTGTCGTCTCATCCACTGTACTTGATAATTTAATGGTCAGAAGGTTAAATAAAAAAGATGAAGCCACTAAAAGAGCGCTCTTGAATTTCCCATTAAAAAATATCGCCGATAAAATTTTAGATAAATATTATGGCAAAGTAAGCAATATAGGCGGATATTCACAAGTGCCTTTCTTTTCAATTGATATAAATCAAGAGCTTATAGAGCTTACTGTGGCTGCAAACTTCGTTGAAGTTTACCTGGCAAAAGAGGGGCATAGTAATCCCATCGGGATTAATTTGCTTGAGAAGGTGCAAATGCCGACCCTTTACTCCCTTTACGGGGCAATGCTTGCCGATGTAGATTATGTCATTATGGGTGCTGGTATCCCAAGAGAAATACCCGGCATACTTGATAAATTTGCGCAAGGCCTTGATGCTGAACTAAATCTGTATGTTACCGGTGTCGACAGTGGAGATTCTTATAAAATGTATTTTAGCCCAGAAAAGTTTATGGGTAAAAAATTGCAGTTAAAGCGACCCTTCTTTTTTCCAATAATTTCTTCCAATATACTTGCTACTACTCTATTGAAAAAGTCAAACGGCAAAATTGACGGGCTTATTATAGAAAATCATACAGCCGGCGGACATAATGCACCTCCTCGCACAAAAGGTGTATTTGCAGATGACGGTTCACCCGTTTATGGTGACAAAGACATTGTTGATTTTGATAAAATTAAAAGTCTTGGCGTCCCATTTTTTCTTGCAGGAGGATACGTCACCCCTGAAGTTATCGGCAAGACATTTAACGAGATTGGTGCAGCAGGTATCCAAGTGGGGACCATTTTTGCACTTACACAAGAGTCTGGTTTCACGGAAGATATAAAATTGACAATTATAAATAAAATAAAAAATAATGCGTTAAAGATTTACACTGACCCGCTTGCTTCGCCCACAGGATTTCCATTTAAAGTCGCCCAGATTGAAGGCACTTTATCGGTAGAAGATATTTACAATGAAAGGCCAAGAATATGCAACCTCAGATATTTGGCTGAGCTTTATAAGAATGAATTTGGCAGTATCGGTTACAGATGCCCTGCAGAGCCAATTGAAGACTATATTAAAAAAGGTGGAAATATCGAAGAAACTAAAGGGAGAAAATGTCTCTGTAATGCACTCCTTGCAAATATAGGCTATGGCAGTACATATAAAAATGGCTACAAAGAGCCGTATCTTATAACATTAGGCGACAGTGCAACATTGATTTCACATCTCTTACCGGAAGAAGGTTTGCCTTCAGCAAAAGGTGTGACTGAAAAATTGAAAAGTTATATCGGAAATACTTGAAAAGCCGGCGGATAAATTATCCGCCTGGCATATTAATTAAACCCAGCAAAAGGGTCTTCTTCCTGCTTGGAATCCTCACCTTTTACTATAATCTTATCCCACTTAATCGGCTCATTCTTGCTGATTATCTTCATCAATTCATCATACTTATCCCATGCTTCCACATTGTAAGGATTAAGTTGAATAGCTCTTCTCATATACATCTTTGCCGACTCTATATCTTTTTCCATAAGAGCTTTATTACCGTTTTCAATCATGATTTTTGACTGCTCCATATTTAAGTCAGCCGAAAAACCGATTAATCCAAAACAAAACAAAAAGGTTAAAATATATATTATTTTCCTTTTCATACCTACCTCCAATATTGAGTAAATTTTTCTGTATAAATGCCTGCATGAATCACAAGATACCTGAGATAAAAGCCGCCTAAAAGCACAAGCAGCTCCACTATTACCAAAAAGTTACCCTTAAGATGCAGTTTCTTCGCTTCCTGAAATGTGTAAATAATTATAGGGATAATCAAACCAAGCAGCATAAATATCACCCAAAACTGAAAAGCATAATGCCCGCTCAAAAGCACTTTAATTGATGCCACCATCTCTGGCACACTGCTCAATGATACAAATATCATACCTACAAGTAAGATTAACTCAATTAAAAGAAGATAGTAGTGACTTGTCTCTATGGTATGTATTTCATCTTTGCTCCTTAATACTACCTCTTTCACTACAACAGCTGCTGATATACCTGTAGATACACCTGAAACTATAAACAGTATCGGTATCCCGGTCTGATGCCAAAACGGTATCGCCTTAAGCAGTCCCAACAATACGCCAGTATAACCCGCGGTACCAAGACATAAAAATATCAATGCTACTTTTACTAAAGTGCCTCCGCCAAATTTTATAATATTAAAATTGTAGGCAGCATATAAAGTCGATACTCCTATAAACAAGCTCAATATCAATGTACCCCACATTATCGCTGACGTAGGATTTGCAAACAAATATATCAAAAGCCAAGGTTTGGTAAGCCCTTGACCCAAATCTATCAACAAAAAGAAACAACCTATCGACACCGCAGGCATACCAATAAGAGATGCAGCCTTAATATAGCTTAAGTATTTTTCCCTATTGTAAAAGTCTGCCAACACCGCTGACAATATCGACCCTGCACCTACTCCACCTAAAAACAGATATATAGCAATTTGCCATTCAAATGCTTCCTGAAATACCATAGCTTCCTCCTCGTTAAGACTGTATGTAGTAAATATTCGGCTCTGTACCCAAGTCTTCTCTCAGCTTCCATATCTTGTTCTTATTCTTGATAGCTTCTTTAAGAACTATTGATACTTCACTTTCAGGGTCATTAATATCACCGAATATCCTTGTTCTGCTGAGGCAGGTAGTTACGCATGCAGGTTTCAACCCTTCAGCTATTCTCGGAAGGCAGAATGTGCACTTTTCAGCTACACCTGCTTCCTCATTGAAAAATCTCGCATTGTAAGGGCAGGAAGGGATACAATACTTACATCCTACGCACCTGCTCCTATCAATAAGAACAATACCGTCTTCTCGTTTATGGCTCGCCTTTGTTGGGCACACATGGACACACGGAGCATCATCACAATGATTGCACTGTGATGGTAAAAAGTATGTCCTACTATTTGAAATCCTCGTAGGAGCTTCACGCTCATCTATATGAGTCCTGAAATGGTCTGCAGGCACTTCCCATTGAGCTTTACATGCTACCATACATGCCTTGCAATCTATGCACCTGTCTATCAGATAAAGCATCACATATTTTTTCTTCATATCTATACCCTCACGCCTTCTCTACTCGGACAAACGCATTCTGAAATGCTGATGCACCGCTTATCGGGTCAACATCATTGGATGCAAAATCTGCATCACTCGCACCTTGCATTTCATACGCACTCTTCATAAACTCTGATAATCTACCAAAACCATGAGGGATAAACACGGCTTCCGGATGAATTCTATCTGTCAGATATGCTGTCAATATTCCTGACTTTTTATTCCCCTGCCTGAGCACAACATTATCACCATCGTTTATACCAAGCTCGTACGCCTTTTTTGTATTAATCCATACCTTTACTTTATAATCATGAAGTGCCAAAAGCCATCTGTTATTTTGAGTCCTAGCGTGTGTATGGTAACTCATTCTACCGAAGAGTAATCTAAATTGTCCAATAGGTGCTTGTTTTGGACGTTCATATTTTGGAATAGGGTCAAAACCAAGCTTATCGAGGAATCCGCTATATAGCTCAACCCTTCCTGATGCGGTTTTAAACTCCAAATCTTTTCCTTCAGCCTGCGGGTATATACCCTCTGTTACCGGGAATACATAGCAGCCATCTTTTTTTAACTGCTCCAAAGTTATACCGGCTTTCTTGATAATCTCTTCATTTACTTCGTCTATGCTCTTCCATTTAGCTTCATGAAACCCCATATGCTCAGAAATCATTTTGGAAATCTCCCAAGCACCCTTTGTATCAAACAATGGCTCAGTTGCAGGCTCCCTATATTGCATAAATGGATATTTGTCACCCTGAGTAACAATAGGGTCTTGCCTTTCCAAATATGTTGACTCAGGTAGTACCACATCCGAATAAAGTGCCGTCTCAGTCATATAAATATCGCAAGTAACTATAAAATCAAGTTTATCAACAATTTTTTTACTAGTTTCATAATTAGGGTAATGCTGAAAAAAGTTAGTACCATAGGCAATCATTGCCCTAACTGGATAAGGCTTATCAGATAGTATTGCGTCAAACAATCCATTTTCTCGACCTAAGTTTGAAGGAGCGAGTTTGTAGTCTGTTCCTGCTCCGTCAGCTCGACCGCAGCTACAACCCTCTTCATGCTCCACTTCACAGACCTCGCCTGTTTTGATGGGTGGATTTTGAATAGCGTAGAAACCACCCGGATATCCCCAATTGCCAAAAAGTCCGTTTAAAATACCAATCGCCCTTACAGTCTGTGTATCATTGCCGTATCTGGTTAATCTCCTGCCCGGATGTATAAAACAGCTTGGTGCAGCTTTTGCAAGCTCATAGCAAATATCTGCTATATCTTTGGGAGATATATCTGTTTCATTAGCTGTCCACTCAAGGCTGTATCCTTTAACGGCTTCTTTCAACTCCTCAAAGCCTGAACAATATTCGTCTACAAATTTTTCATTATAAAGCTTATTTTGAATAACAAAATTTATCATCCCCAATAGTAATGCCAAGTCAGTACCAGGTCTTATCTGAAGATAATAGTCTGCCTTAGCGGCGGTCTTGGAATATCTCGGATCCACATATATAAGTTTTGAACCTTTGGTAAGTCCATTTATTACTTTTTTAGCTTCACCAACCTGCAATGATTCAAGGACATTTCTCCCTAAAAACATCATACATTTGGCATTTTCACCATCTCCGTATTCGTGGCCAGTAAAGCCTGCTCCATATGTCAGCCACCAGCCAATTTCTCTTGAGCCCATACACTGGCTATATGCTGGAATTGCCACATTTTTAGAACCAATTAATTCCATTAACTTAATAAATGCGTGCTCCCCCGAGCCGTGAGCAATAAGCGACACTGCTCTTGGTTTATAAGAATCAATTACTTTTTTAAGATTATCAGCCACATACTTTGTAGCCTCTTCCCAAGATACCTCTTTAAATTTTCCTTCTCCTCTTTTCCCCACTCTGATTAAAGGTTTTTTCAATCTATCAGGGTCGTAGAGTTGGTAAACACCCGCATTACCTTTTGCACAAAGGCTACCATAATTGTTTGGGCATAATTTTTGACCTTCTAATTTATACACCTTGCCGTTTTTGCTATGTGCCGTAACTCCACACCCCCAAAAACACATTTCGCACCAAGTTTGACTCGATTTTCTGCCATACATTTTTTTGGCAGGTTCTTTTTCAGTGGCCTTGATGCTCAAAGGTAGTGAAACTGCGGCAGCAGACAAAGCAGCAGTTTTTAAAAACGCACGTCTACTGACTCCAATATTCATATGTCACCTCAAATTTTAAGTTAATCAATTAAAGCATGGTCGCCCCCTATTTAAAGGGAGCGACTTTAGGGAGGCATGCTTTGTTACAAATAAAATCCTTTCAAACTCTATTTGAACCTACAGAAGTCAATTAACAGCCTTGAAGTTTTGGCACCAGTGCTTCGCCACCTTCAATTTTAATTTCGACTTTATCACCTTTTTTAAGCTTTTTAGCGTCTTTACCAACTTCGATTAGCACTTTTGTGTCCTTTACGCCTTCAACTGTGCCTTTAATCATTTCTGCTGCCATAAGGATTGAAACTGCAGTAAAAACAATAGCTGTTGCCAAAATAATTAGCTTTTTCATAAAAAGCCCTCCTATTTATATTTTATAGTCTAACCTGTAAAAACAACTGAAATGTCTTGTAATCCTGGTACTCAGGATTAGTTGCATCTTCCTTATCAAAATCTACAGCTGAATATTGACCTGTAACTTTGATATTTTGTCCATCAATGTAGTAGTTAAAGCCTACTCCATACCATGCAATATCGTTATCATATGCACCGTTTAACTCTGCAAAAGTAAATCCGTCATATCTGTAAAAAAATTGCAATTGACCAGGACCTACTTCCATAGGAAGCATATATGCTACTTTTGCATAGTAACCGTTTTTCTGACCATTAAGCCCCATTGTGTCAGTATCTGGGTCAGCACCTTTGTAAGCATCATCAAAAGATAGATCAAGATATGCCGCTGAAGCTGTAACCGTACCAAATGAGAACGGATACTCAAAAAATGCATCTACTGAATATGCTGTATAGTCTTTTTTATCTGCAGCATTTGTCACATCACCATAAACCACATCAGGCTCATACTGATAACTTGCTCCTACTGTAAACACTTTCTTTTTACCCAAATAAGTCCCTTTGTAACCGTAATTGTTTTCAGGGTCTAAAAGTGTCAAGTGAAGTCTACCGGTCATCCTAAAATTAGACTTTGGAGCAGGATTTGTTCCGGAAGTCTTCCCTTCCATTACATCAAATCTGTACTGAAGTTTGTCATCTAACAAATTACCCCATACTACAATACCTTTATCTCTGCTTGTCTTAAACGGAGTGTAAACAAAAAGAGACCTGTCCATAGTAAGAGGTTCAAAACAACCTTCAAGATTTTCTCTCGTAAGATTATGCTTAAATTTACCAAGTGTTAATTGGAACGCATTGCTGTACTTAACCCTTATCTGAGCATCAAGGACATAAAAGTTTTTCTCTTCATCTGAAAGATCTGTCTCAAGACCTTTTACTTTCTGGTCTTCAAGATATTCTGTCTGGAAGTAGAAACTCACCTTTTCATTATATGTCCCGATAAAACCAAGCCTGTTTCTCCTAAAGTTAAATTCGTTGGTATTTTCACTACCATCTGCACCACTTCCCATATCTCTGTAATTGTAGCCAAACTGTGCATCATAAAAAATCTTCAAATATTTGCCATCTGCTATCTTAAAGGCAGGGAAGGCGTTAGCCAACCCTACTGAAAATATCAATATACTTAATGCTGTTAATAACTTCTTCATAATTTCCTCCTATTTGTCCTCAATTAACAACCGCCGCCTTTTGGTACAAATGCTTCAGGAGCACTACTGCTACCGCCACCGGAATATCCTGAATAGCTCTCATCTTCTACTTTAGTTTCACTACCGTCACCAACATAGTAAGGATAAGTTGTGACAATAGGCCACATAGTAGTGCTATTGTACTCTTTAGTATTACTTACGCTATCTGAGCTTCCTTTTGTCCCAGTATTAACTAAAGAGTCAGCTCTAAATACTACTCTTTCTGAACGGCTTATAGTATCCCAAGCAGTGTTACCTGAAAGATTACCACCAAGCTGCACAGGGCAATTAGGATCTGTTACTTTACACTCAAAATATGATACCGAAGTCATAGAAACGTTATCGGCAACAGCATAAAGTTCACCATTTCTATTTTCTATGTGGAAGAAAGTGAAATCCCCTGAACCAAAAATTAAAAGTTTTGGTGAGTTTAAGGTAGTCGCACCATACTTAGGAAACCATGAATATATTTCACTACCTACAACTTTCAACCCTTCAGTTGTATTATCACTATTTGGTTCAAACGCTACTGATGAGCCCCACTCTATCCATGACCCGTCGTACAGTCTTACATCAGTATAGCCAAGCACCTCTGTAAGATAAAACCAGTAAAATGCAGCCATAGCACCGGAGTTACAGTAAGTAATAATTGTCTGATTTTTATCAGGCAATGCTCTTGCAACCATGTCACCTGCAGTAACATTATCTGCTATGCCATCATTATTCCAATCAGCTGGTGGGAAAGCTAATTCTGATGCTTCTTTATATTTCTTGAATACCATAAATGCTGTAGGAGAACCTACCGGCTTCATCCATGCAACAGCAGGACCCGCTATATTAAAAGGTACTCCACTACTATTTTTACCTTTTATCTGAAGACTCCCTTTTATTTCACCATCAAATGCTGCAGCTTTTGCGCTAATATTTACTGGATAAGGGAATCCATTTTTTACAAATGCTTTAATTTTTGAAGCATTTGTACTTGTTGTATTGTCACCGTTTTTATCTCCACCGTTAAAATCAATCGGCATAAATGCACTGTCTGACCACTCAGGAAGATTAGTGCCAGCTATCTGTTTAAGAGCATAATTTGAAATTGCGGAAGTATACTCACTAATATTATCAAAATAAAATGGTGTAGGCGGCTGTCTCGCATCAAGGACTGCTACTGTGCCATCAGTAGTCTTACCTGCATCCACAAGCTTAATCAATTCACCGATTGTTGTCCTAATATTAAGATTTCTCTTTGGAAAATCTGCTACATCTATATTGGATGGGGTTATTTTAGGAATTGTAAGTCCTTTTTGCAGCCCCATAGTAGCTATTTCTGTCGGATGCTCAGTCTTAATATAATCAGCCCATGCTACAATACTGCCGTTTAATACTTTTAAATATTTCTTAGACATTCCCCAATATCTTAGAGTCCAATAAACTCTTGCTGGACAAAATCCTGGATAAGTAAGGTTTCCTTGAGTAAGCACAATTACAGTATCTTTTGTGATACCATTTTTTTGAAGCCATTGAGTAATAAGATCTCCACTACCTACCTGATGATCAGTATCCATAGGACCGTCGCTTCTAGTTGGCACCATATACCCTTCATGAGAAACACTATAAATTGAACCAGGGATATGCCCAAGATAACCTGCGTCATCAAGTGCCTGTGCAGCTGTCATTCCACCAGGACCAACAACCTTTGCAACTTTAGCGACATCACCGGCAAACCATATCTCTTCATCCCCAGGGTTGTTTTCGATATGGATAATTCTTACAGGTTTACCATCATCTGTTTTATAACCGTTTTTAATCCATTTATAAAGAGTGGCTGGCTCTACAAGTGCGGATTCATTCTCTTCACCTACATAATACTCTTCATCAGGATTATCATAACTTGATACTCCACCGCCTCCACAGGCAGTCATTAAGGACATGGCTGAAACTAAAAACACGAAAACAGCCAAAAGCCTTACCAATGCTTTCAAACGATACTTCATACTGACCTCCATAAATTTGCCCATTGCAGGCATTTTTTGTTAATAAAGTAATAAATTAATACCACTAAAATATGACTTTAACTTCAGTGATATTATTTTCATTGAAATTTATTTCACAATAAAAAGTATGTCAATACTTTTTCCTGTCTTTGACACTTTGATTTTATAAGTAATTGTAGATAATAATTTTATTATTTTAGGTTTGTACATTTTGTCACTACAGGTGATTTTTAGATTAAAATTTCAACTCATCAGGGGTGGAAAGATTCTTAGGCGGTGGGATTCTAAGTGCTCTTAATATATGACTGCCCAAACTGCCAAATTTAGTTTTAAGCAGATAAGTCTGACCCTTAGATTCAAATCTTGCAAAATTCATAGAGTTAATTGTACTTCTTACATCTCTCGATGATGCTTTTATATCAGCCGTTCTAAGCTTATGTTCCAATGTCCTCTCAAGTAAAAATGCTAAAAAGCAAACTACAAAGTGCCCTTTAATACGCTTCTCCGTCCAATGAAATATCGGACGTACCTCTAATTTACTCTTCATTATTCTAAAAGATTCTTCTATCTTCCACAAATTGTGATATGCATCTATTACATCTATCTCAGATAAATTCGTTTCACTTGTCTGTATACCATAATATCCATCAAAGCGCTCATCCTTCTCAATCGCAGCCTCATCAAGTTTATAACATTTTTCTTTGTTTGAGGATTCTTCCTTTAAAAACTTCTTGCCACCTCTCTTAAAAGAGGATTTTATCAATGATTCATTTTCAAGCAAATGATTAGCCTTGTCTATAAGTCTTTGCCTGTCTGCTTTATCCTTCTTACTCCTTTTAGAAGAATATGTTACTATTAACTTCTCATCCAAAACAGCTACAGAACCATTACCCAAAGAAACTTTATTCTTGTAATCTATACTCTTATATTTAAAAATATCCTCTTCATCCGATTTTATAAAATTGTAACCTTCATCCATAAATATCTCGGATTGAATATCTGATGGCAAACTCTTTAGTCTGCTTGCAACTATATAATCAAATCCATTATCTTTTATCAGCTTTAAATTAATCTTACTGTTTAAGCCCCTATCTGCAACTATTATAACTTTATTTAAATTAAATCGTTCATTTAATTTAAATAATGCCTTCTCAAGGGTCTTACCCTCAAAAGTATTCCCAGGAAATAGTTCATAACCAATAGGACGACCTTCCATATCAACAAGTAAACCAAATACAATCTGTACCTCATTAAACTTACCATCTTTACTAAAGCCAAATTCTCTTAAACTATCTGACCTGACACTCTCAAAATAAAAGGTCGTTACATCATAAAAAACTATATCTACTTTTAAATTAAATACGCTAAAATTTTTATAAAATAATTTATCCTCTAAAAGCTCCTTATGTTCTGACAATATATCAAGGCTTCTATAAAATGATGAAGCTCTACTTCAGGAATATTGTAATACCTATTCTGATTTGCATAAACTCCAAGCTTACTCTTAGGCTCTAATAAGTGCTCTATTACCATACGGAAACAACTCGATTGTAAATCAAACCTGGCTTTACTGTTTTCTGTATATCATCAAGTGTCTTATCCAGCTCAAACATCTTCCAGAGCTTCTCATATATCTTATAGCCCCAATTCACTATATCAGCATCAGATATATCTTTAAACTCAGGTTTAGTAGATTCAGAAATCTCTTCTCTTATTTTATCTATTACAGTGGCAAAAGATGGGTCTTTTTAGGATATCTAATCTGCCTAAATTAAATAGTACTTTATGTCTTGGGACACCATTGTCGTCTCTATATGATTCTACAACTTGCAGGTAAGTATATTGTTTAGAGCGAGTTTTTTTCAAGTACATGGCTATATATACTACAAAAGTAGTAAATATGTCAAGAAAAAAATGCATAAAAACATCAATATAAAACATATTATCTATCAATAAGTTGCCACTACAAAATATGGAGCACAGAAATTAACACCCCTGTATTTACTGGCTTCTTGCCACTTTTATTGATTTTTTTTAATTGAAAGTGTCAAAGTCAGGATACTCTTCATCAGGATTATCATAACTTGATACTCCACCGCCTCCACAGGCAGTCATTAAGGACATGGCTGAAACTAAAAACACGAAAACAGCCAAAAGCCTTACCAATGCTTTCAAACGATACTTCATACTGACCTCCATAAATTTGCCCATTGCAGGCATTTTTTGTTAATAAAGTAATAAATTAATACCACTAAAATATGACTTTAACTTCAGTGATATTATTTTCATTGAAATTTATTTCACAATAAAAAGTATGTCAATACTTTTTTATTATTTTTTAAAATTAGTTTTATAACATATTATAAGATAGTTATTTAAATAAGACTGTATATTGTATACAATAAAAGATTGTAATCCATATAAAGTTTATAAGGATTTGTGAAAAATAACTCATTTTTTAATCATTGGTTCGTTATTCTAACCCATACTCGTCCTTTATAAATGATCTAAGAGCCATAAGGACGACAGGCAACTCTTTGAATCTTAATTGATATTTGGTATTGCGTCCCTCTTTGATTGCATCTATTATTTTGGTATTCCTCAAAATATTAAGATGTTTGGTGATATTTGACGGATCAAAATTAGGAAAACTCTCTACAAGCTCCTTATTATATACCGGGCCGTAAGATAAAATTTTGATTATCTGAAATCTTACCGGGTGAGATATTGCATTCAAAATCTCTACCGCCTTATCAAGACACTCTCCGCTGCATTTTTCAAACATATTAACCCCCTATTTTACATTCCGAATTAGATTTAATATCTGCTTATTCTTTTCTATATAAAATTTATAATACACATTATCCTTCTGATTTATCTTTTTGAACTCCTCTTCGGAAATGAAATTACCGTTTAGCATATTAAATCCCCATGAATTATAAAAATTTCTAACCTTTAGACCGTCCTTTTCCGGGAGAAATATTCTATCCTCATCTTTTTGGAGTAAATAGGTCTTCCCCCTGTCGTGACAGTACTCACAATTTACAGTTTCTCTTCTTACCGTGTGAGGAAAAACAGACTTAAAATATCCACCTAAAAATTTATTCTCTTCACCTTGCACCAGATTATCCTTTAAACTCGTAAAAAAGGTTATAAATTGAGGCCTAATGGGAGCGTATACCCCCTTTTCATTCTTACCTATAAGTACTTGATCATTGATCTTATAAAAAGAGCTTTTTGCATACTCATTACTATAATAAGTCAACCATCTGAAATATTGTTGGTAAGTGCTGTTTTCAAATTTGACCCAAAATGTGCCAAATTCCATAGCAGACCAGGCAGAGTGACATGTATAACATTCCAGCTCAGTCATATGCTTTTCAATTTTATGCTCTATAACTGTCTTATCAACCTTTTGATGACAATCGGTACAAACCTTAGAAGACTTCTCCCCATTTGAAATACTTGACATATCGTGACAATCTGCACACTTTAGCCCTAACTCAAAGTGTATGTCAGGGCTCATTTTCATATAACTCTTGTTATCAAATTCAATACCCCTCTGGTATCTTTCGTGGTCATCCCTTATACCCAAACCTACATACTCATGCCCGATAAAGTAAGAATTATGACATTTTAAACATGTCTCATTGTTTGGCTTTGCTATCGAGTGAGTTTTCTTGTCAACCCCATGACAATCAGAGCAGTTTACAACATGACAGCTATTACAATTTTTATCATAAAACTTACTATCTACCTTATCAAATACCTTATGAACAAAATCCTTTTCATTGACTTTGGTATGCATCGGCGAATTTTTCATATTTTCATAATCTTTATGACACTTCAAACATGTGTCAAAAGTAACAGACTTTACGTAATGGTTTTCACTTGAGACATGGCAAGATGTGCAAACTACACCCTTATGCTCACCTGAATTTACAATATCTTTATGACAATTTCCCGTGCACCCTTCCAAAGCATAGCCAAAGCTATTTAAACAAAGGGCTGTGAGTATTGTCATTAAGGATAGAATAATCCACTTTTTTACCATATATCCTGCTTTCACCTTTATCGTGGCAAACTATACATAGATTTGCCCCGAAAAATCTCGTTAATTCATCTCTACTAAATGGCCTCGAATGCTCCCTGACTACTTTTGAAGAAATTTCCATATTTCCATCATCTATTTCAATAAGTGAATCGATAGGCTTGCCGCTTTTTTCACAAAGAATGCTTGAAGTAATATCTTTATTCTTCAAAGAAATAAGTCCTCTGCCAAGCCCCGCAAAAAATGGCTCGCCATGACACTGCCTGCACGAAACAGCCTTCTTACCTGTGTTGTGTCCGTAAAAAGGTGCAAACTTTAAGACCTCCCCCTCATCTAATTTAAAAACATGCTCTTTTAGTGAGTAGCTGCCATTATCCTCTATCACCGAAAAGAAGGTCTGACAACCCGGAGTAATTGGAGAAATCTTCCCCCTCTGATTTATAGCCAAAGGGAATGGATAGAATAGCCGGAAATCTTCCTTTTCACTAAATTGTCCTTCGGTATCAGATTTTTTTATATAATCGGTCATCTTTTCCCTTTTGTCATAAACCGTATGACAACCGTAACATTGCACCACCACTTTAGAGTGACATGTATAACACTCAAGCCTTTCATGGCCGACTACTTTATGGTTTTCATCATCTAAAATTGTCTTTATCTCAATCTTCTTCCCTGTCCTTTTCTTAAAAAGGTAAAATTTATCCCCCTCTTTTATTACATTTGAATATTTTCTCCCTTTTGAAGTAAGCACCATCTCCATCCCTGCATAAAGTTTAAAAGGGTAGTTTTTTGACTCAAGAAAAGGGGAATCATTCTCACCGACTATCTTTTCTGTCTTTGGTAAAGATTTGCCGTCGCCATGGCAATCTTCACATGTAACCTCAACCTGTTCATACATATTTTCATAAACATAACCATCACCCATAATATCTCTTGAGGTATGGCAATCTATACACTCCATGCCATACTCTTTGTGGATGTCCTCAGGCATATGTCTTAAATTTCTCACTCCGCTGATAAGCTCAGGTCCAGGTAGTCCGTCCTTCGTAGGCACAAGAGAATTATTCCCGTCATAAAGCCCCTGATAGCTAAGCGATATTCTGCCGCTTCTGTTATGACACCTAAGACAGACATCATCTCCTGGCAATACATTCATCTGATGCGTTTTTGCATAAGGCTTCTTACCGTAAATCTGCTCATCTTCACCCTCATATGCCCCGCTGCTGCTATGTGAATAATGACAAGCGGAACACCCTGATGAGTGATGAGCCCTGTAACCTTCCATTCTATCTTCACCTACATGACAAAGTGAGCAAAATTTCCGATATAGCTCAGCAGACATATTATCGTTTGCAGCAGCACTTTCAATCTTTACGGGCTTACCACTTTTATCATAGCTCTTTTGCTCAGAAGTGCCATAAAGTTTTTCAAATTTTTCACCCCAGGCAAGTGCAGTATTTTTTAAGATACCTGTATTAGTATACATTATCGTAGTATTGACCCTTTTAAACTGATACTCGTGACATTTTCCACAGGTCTTATCCCACACATCCACACTTCCCGGATTTCTTCCGCCAAACATACCTTTATGGGCTATATCTTTATCCTTTGATTTATTGTCTCCGCTATGACAATCAACACAAGTCAAGTCGTGCGACGGGGAGGTTTTTTCTATATTTTTGTGACAATTAGCACATTCGGAAGCAAAAACCAAATTATGCAATATTGTCCATAATAAAAAAACGCAAAAAATCACTGATTTTATTTTCATGAATACTTTAATATAGAAAAAAGGTAAAAAATCAACTTATTTTTTATAGAAATGAAAATTTGTAATACAACTATTTAAGATTTTCAACCAAATCGTCAATCTCTTTACTATCCAACGCAATTATAGGCATAACCGTTTTTTCTGATATCTCCCTTGGATTCTTGAGCCATTTTCTGAATATATCCTCAGTGATTTTTTTATTTTTTGTTAATATTTTTGACTTATAATACTCACTAAACAAGCCTGACAAATTAGGGCCGATATCCCCTTTGCCGGCTGGACCGATATTTTTTAATACTGCTCTATGACAATTCCCGCATTTTTTGCCAAATACATTCTCCACATCACTATCAAGAAATACGGGATATGACGCATTTTCTTTCTTAACGACTTTAACACCATCAAATAGTATCAGCTTCACAAGCTTATTTATAGTAGAGTTGTCAAAGTGAAAATCTGGCATGTATTCGTTTGGCTCTTTTATCATTTTAAAGATATATTCCCCGGTATTTTTACCGCCGGTGCCATGCAAATCACGAGCAAGAATATTCCCTCTGCCTTCTAAAACATGACATCTTCTGCAACCGGAATCGTTGACTATCTCTCTGGCTTTTTCCAACACCTTTTCATTAATTAAAAAATCGGCATATTTAGCTGTAATAAGATTAAAATGGGCAATATCTTTTCTTGAAGTGATATCAATCCCTCTGTGACAAATAGTGCAATTGGCTTCTCTTGTGTAGTGAGGCTCGTGGCACTTCATACAATTTGACGCAAATGTGCTAACAGAAAATAATAGCAAAATGATTAAAAAACGAGCGACCAATTTGGCCCCCTAAAATAATAAGCAATTATCGTAAGGATAATAATCAACATTGTAAAAAATAATGTAAATATCCAAACAGGTTTGTCATCTTTGGAAAACCAACCGTAACCCTCACCCCTTTTTGAAATCTCAGGTAAAAAGAGATACAGGATAAAAATTATAGCCAAAATATTAAACAAATACCCTCTAATACTGACAATTTCCTGTATCCACAGCAAAAACCACGCACTTTTTGCAGGATTTGGCGGAGTAGTAAAATCTGCCGGCACGCCTAAAGGGGATTTAATTACGACTGACAGCACAAGAATTACTAATGTTATTATTAATGCAGGTTTAAGAATACCTTTCTTAAATTCGTTTAGGTTAATCTTTTTCTCATCTTGAAGCAAAAGCTTATCTTTTCTGAGTATATACATATGCATACTTACCAAAAAAGTCAGTAAAATAGGCAATATTACCACGTGTAAAACGTAAAACCTCAAAAGTGTGTATTTATCCTCTACGGCAAAAGGGACAAGCATGCCTACAAGCTTATCCCCTAAGGGGAGTTGTCTTATAAGCTCCATACCTGTTGTGGTAGCCCAAAAACTCAGTTGATCAAATGGTAGCAAATACCCTGTATAGGCATAGAAAATTATAAGTAAAAACATCATATATCCATACCTATAGTTTAACGCTCTCTGCTTATATACCCCGGAAAATATAATCCTTAAAATGTGCAGTGCCGAAAATACAAGAAAAAAATGAGTTAACATTCTATGGAAACTTCTTAGATATTTTCCCAAGAATACGTTTTCTTCTATAAAGAGTACCGATTTATAAGCCATATCAGGCACCGGCAAATAGTAAAATACCAAAAGAATCCCTGACATAAAGAGGAGTAAAAATATAGTGATTAGAAAGATACCCAAATGGAATGTATAAAAGAAATTTGCGGCATTTTCGTTAATCTTATTTGCAAAAAAATGGTCAATAAATCTTTTTATCATGTATAAATTATTATTTCATCCTGAGTAGTTTTAAATTTCTTTTTACCAAGAGGCCTTGTAGCAGGCCCTTTTAGCACATTGCCGGAAATATCAAACTTACTGCCGTGACAAGGGCAAGCAAACCCTTCCTTATTAAAAGCCACATTGCACCCTAAATGGGTGCAAACGGTAGAAAACACTTCATATTTACCATGAATCCTCATAACAGCAATCTTTTTATCGGGGATAATCAATGCCCCTTCACCAGGCACATCTTCTATTTTAACTTTAACAACATTAGAGTTAGTATCTCGAGCAGGGAGTAAAAATTTATAAAACAATACTACACCTGCAAGTATTGAAAAAAATTTCAGCAAGCTTTTTGCCGAATTACGTTTATCTTTGTCCATACGTTAAATGTTCCCGTTTTTTCTGGCTACCATTTCAGTGAAAACATTATCACAATATTTGTCATTACCGCAACAATTTTTATAAAGTCAAATCTTTTGCGGCCATCCCTTTTAATCTGTCAGTCAATGCGAGCAGTCCGCCCACCAATACTTTGGCATGAAACCCATGCAAATTCAAAAATTGGCATGCGATATTTGACCTGAAATCTTGGGGACATGCACAAATAATGACCTTATCTTTTGGTAGCTCTTCCACCCTATCAGGTAACTCATTCAGAGGGATTTCGATGCTAAATTTCATCCCCCATTTTTCCGTCTCAAAAGGGTATCTGATGTCCAAAAGTATTGCCTCATCTTTATTTAATAACTCAATCGCCTTATCTGGACTAAACCTGATTTTTAAAACATCTTCCATGTTTAAATTTCTAAGTAAATTTTCCATAATCACGCCTCCTATAAAAGATAAAATATACCAATTATTACCAAACCTACGCCGACAATTTTTTGAAGCACATTTAAAAAATTAGATTTTTCATTAAATTTGAGAAACTTTGCGACCAAATTTCCGCTTACACCTGCAACGGCAATAGTTATTGTATGGCCGACAGCAAAAAATAACAATAATAGCGCTGGTCTTAAAATTTCAGCACCGGATATTTTAAACGTAAACCCGATAATAGGAGCAATATATGCAAATGTGCATGGGCCAAGCCCTATGCCAAAAATAAAACCCATAATAAAAACAGACAATACATTTACCTTGACGGATTTATATTGAAAACCCTTCCAGTTAAGATTCACTAAACCTAACAAATATGCTCCAAATACTATAAAAAGTGCACCGACTAACAAATCTCCTAAAATCCCCACATCACCGAATATCCTACCCAACAATATGGTTACAACACCGATTACGGCAATACTAATTAAAACTCCAAAGGAAAAAACAGATGAGAGCCAAAAAGCACTTTTTATATTTTCAGACCGCTTCATAAGGTAACCACATATCAAAGGGATACCGCTCAAATGACAAGGGCTAATCATAACGCTTACTACCCCCCACACAAAAGCAGCAAGCAAAGCTATGACAATTTGTTGATTTACAAGATAATTAATATTATTGAAAATTGTCTCAATCATTTTGTGCCGATTTCTTTAAGACCCTGAGACTTTAGAAAATTTGCAAGCTCCTCTTCCGGATAAAAACCTACATGGCGGGCAATCTCTTTACCATTTTTATCCAAAAAGACTTGAGTCGGAATACCGTTTATATTATAAATCTTTGCGTATTTTGCATCTTCCTTAGTCCATACATCATAAAAAATGACTTTAACTTGCGCACCAAACCTCTTTTCAATATTTTTCATGACAGGCTGCATCATCTTACAAGGGACACAGTTTACTGACCCAAGCTCAATAAAGGTAATAGCAGATTTTTTAGAAGAATAAATTGCGCTTAATGCGTCCTCTGACTTATCATCACGCTGTGAGCATCCAAAAAACAGAAGTAATACAAAAGAAAACAATAATAGATAACTTTTTTTCATAGCGGAACTCCAAGTCAGTATTTCTACGTTTATAAAATTATACTATATATGTCAATATAAGTTTCTACTGCCATCACCCCATTTTTTGCACCTTTAAGCTACAAGTAAACTTTTCTTTCTTTTCATTTTTCCTAACTCATTAATCCGATGTCTTTTTTCCTTAATCTTAAAATAATAATCCAATTTAAAATAACACACTTTATCTGATTCATAAATCTTTTCCCTAAACCTAAAAAGTCGTTCTTTAGATGATAATAACAAGTTCATTAACCCATCTGAAATTCGATAATAAATAAATTTACATACAACCTTACCCTTACTATTAAATTTCTCCCTTTTTGCCATATTCTCTAAAAGTTTTGAAACAATTGTATCTTTCTCTATTTGGCTTAATACATTCCAACAAAAGGATACTAACGATAATATAGTCTTTAAAGATTCAAACTTCCTCACAAGACACTTTTCCAGCCCAAATTGCTGTTTCATAAATCTATAGCTTTCTTCTATTTTCCATCTCTTAAAATAAGATTTAATCCTAAAGTAAGCCTCCTTACTGCTACTTATGTGGCCTTCACATAAAAAATAAAGTTTATTCTTATTACCATGAAAGCTCACACTAATAACTGTAACTGCTCGATTGTTGTAGTAACATTTTGCATAACCATAAGAAATACCACCCTTCTTGTAACGCCTGTTTATTATACCATTGCAAATTTTATATACTGACATCTTCTCGCCCTTATATTCTAAATGCCTCTTACCTGTGCTCCTAATAACAAAATTTAAATCTTCTCGAAGAAGATATCTTAAAATTACTCCCCTGTCATAACCCCTATCAAATACAAATAAACCCTTATTTCGAAACTTATCTTTTAATTTATCCAGCATATTTAAGGTCTCTGTATTCTCACTTTTAAAGTCTTGAGATTTAGAACTATAAGCATCTAAATATAATGAAAATAAACGTTTGCTACTGGGGCTATAACACACTGCATGATTTAAATGGAAGCCATTAGCAATACGACCACTACTACCATCGTGGACTTTACCAATAAGCTCAAAGTTTCTACCATAATTGTGAACCAAATCTCCACCATCAATTGATATTATTAACCTGGAATCTGATTCTGTTTCTTTAAGTGCGTAATCAATATTATATGCATTTGAAATAGCAAGTAGATGTGAATAATTAAATGTATTTCTTTGCAACCGCTTTAATGTGTGTTTAATTCCACACTTCTCATTTAAATAACCAGATATGGCAGTAAGATTTAAACTGCGAGTAGCAAAACAACCTGAAATAATCTCAAGAATATACTTTTGTTGCGGCTTTGTGAGATAATCATGAAGGTTTCTTGTAGTGTTTAACATTTTTCCCTTCACATTTTTAGTAATTTCACCTATCATAAACTGCCTCCATTTTGTTGTTATTGTTGCTTTTTTCGTTAAAATCATAATACAACATCTTGGAGGCATTATCAATTATAAATACCTGTCAAATAACATTTCTTATGTAAAAATGGGGTGATGCCAGAAGTTTCTACTTAAAAATAGCCAACTATAAATGAAAAAGGCCTGACTGCCAGGCCCCATTCACTTGTCTAATACTCAAAGCAGTCAAGACAAATTTTCTTGCCGTCGGTTACTCTTAAATAGTTTTCAGCCACAGCATCTCCACAAGATTCGCAAACTTCAAGGTTAAAACAAGATTTACCTTTGGGCACTTTAAATTCAAACGGCCCTTCAACATCAACTATTTCTTCAAGCTTCAGCGTAAAAGGTCTTTTAAATCCGGGCTCTGCCACCTCTGCAGGCACATCAGTTGGCTTGACACCTTTTTTTCTATACTCTGTGATAAAAGGTGCTGCAAATGCTTTTTTAAGAAGTTCGGGCTTTATTTTTACTTTAACGGCCTTACCATTTACCTTGTCAACAAGCGTAAATGTCCACTTCCCTTTTGCTTCCTTTTTCATTATCCCTTTCCCAAATGTACAGCCTGTTGCAAACTGCACACCATCAGCAAAACATCCCGCAGCATGTTTGTCCCCCACATTGATAATTACCATCTTGTCCATGTTACTTTCCCTTTCAGCATTAAGCGCTTTGAGTGCGGCAAGTCCTGCAACATATCCCATCGGCATACCACCGCAAATATGTCCGTGCATATTCAGTGCAGAATACAAAAATTCTTTTTCCTGTGCTGACAATCCTTCAATACTGTTTACAACTTCTCTGTTTTTTTCAAACATTTTTGCCTCCTATTTAAGCAAATTTATGACTAATTTGATTGCTACCAAAAATACTATAAATCCTAAAAATCTCTTAACAGTCTTAGGTTTCATTTTAAGGTGCATAAAGTGCGTGCCAAAATACCCACCCAAATACGCCGCCAAGCCGGCAAAGATGAGTAATTGAATATTCACATGCCCCATCTTAAGATAAGCTAAAAAACCTGTAAGCGATGAAAAAGGGACTACCAAAGCTGTAACTGTGGCAACCTTTTTAGGATTAAATCCTGACAATACAAGTAGAGGTGAGATTAAGCCACCGCCTCCAACTCCAAGTAGCCCTGAAATTATTCCAGCAATACTTCCCGTAAACACTAGTATACCAAGTGGTCTATCCTCTCTAAACTTATCTTCATACTTTTTTGCATTAAAAAAGAACATCACCATACTTGAGAAGAGTAAAAACAGTATAAATATTATCATTACAAATGTTTTATTAATAAACAGCGATATGTAAGCACCGACCGGTGCCAGCAACATTGAGGAGATGATAATCGGCAAACCTAATTTGACATCTACCCTTTTATTTTTAATATTGGAAAAGCTTGCCGCCACAAGGCTTATAGTATTGATAAACAGCCCTGTCGGTTTTGCTTCGTTAATCGGTATCCCTAGCGAAAACATTATTGGCACAAGCACTACAGCAGAGCCTACTCCACCCAGTGCAAAAACAAACGATAAAATAAATGCCAAAATACTAATTGTAATAACCATACCTACCCTCTATTCATATTTCTATATACATAGAAATATATCTTCAAAAAAAAAGGGGGGGTTAGCCCCTTTGCTCGCTTAACATTTCTTTTACCTGTTCAACTGTTGGAAGGGGCTTACCCTCGTGCACAACGACCTCATCAACTACAAGACCAGGTGTAAACATAATATATTTTGTTATCTCAGGTAGCTCCTTTACATACTCAACGGTTGCATCTTCGATACCTAACTGCTCCACAGCAGCCAAAGTTGTCTGATATAAAATCTCACAATTTCTACAACCTGTTCCCAATACTTTTATTCTCATTTTTCCACCTCATATTTTTATTTTTATAAAACAATAGCTATATTAGCTTGTTGCAACAAAAAAGCAAGAAAAAATTAGCCGCAAATTATCTCTTTTTCTGCACATTCATCCACTTCAAGCTGCAATGTTATATGATTTACGCCAAACTCAATAAGCTTATTCTCAACCTTTTGACGTACTTTACCGGCTTCGCTTAGCATCATATCTTCAAGCTCTGCATGGGCCTCAAAAAATATATCTTTTTCACCCACTGACCAAATGTGTATATGATGAACATTTTTCAATCCGTCAATCGACTCAACCGCTTCTTTTATTTTCTCAATGGAAATATCAACAGGCGTACCTTCCATTAAAATATGCACCGATTTTTTCAATATTTTAAAACTCTCATACAACACATAAATACCGATTAAGATAGTTAGCACAGGGTCAATCCAATAAATCTTGAAGAATATTATCCCGATTGCACCCAAAATAACAGCCACTGAAGATATCGCATCGGATAGCATATGAAGATATGCCGATTTAATATTCATATTGTCGTGGGCACCTGAGTCAAGAAAATAGATGCTGAGTAAATTACCGGCAAGGCCAATTATTGCAATTATAAGCATTGTTGAGCCCATAATCGGCTCAGGATGGTAAAACCTTTTTACTGCTTCATAAAACAGAAAAACTGATATTCCAATCAAGACCGATGAATTTAAAAGTGCAGCCAATATTTCAGCACGTTTCAAACCAAAAGTGTGTTTCAATGAGTTTTTTCTCTGACTTAGCTTAAGGGCAATGTAGCTGATTATTACCGCAATTGCATCACTGAAATTGTGAAGTGCATCGGATATTAGGGATAAACTGCCCGATACTATACCACCGATAATTTCAGCTAACGTTATCCCAAAATTGAGCAAAATAACCCAAAAAAGCTTTTGAGCAGATACTTCACTTACATCAATATGGTGGTGATTGTGATCATGTTCATGGCTGTGGTGATGCCCTTCACACGAATGCTCATTATCATGATCATGCCCATCATGAAATTTTTCATTATCATTCATCATAACACTACCCTGCAAAATTACCATAAATTATTCCGGCAATAGTTGACATAATAACTACCAAAATAACATACACAATAGTTTTCTTAGTGCCAATGACACTTCTTATTACAAGCATATTAGGAAGGCTCAATGCAGGGCCGGACAATAACAATGCCAATGCAGGACCTTTCCCCATTCCTGCACCCATAAGGCCTTGCAAGATTGGGATCTCAGTCAATGTGGCAAAATACATAAAAGCACCTACAATTGATGAGAAAAAGTTTGCAAAAACAGAATTTCCACCTACCAACGCTTCCACATATCGTGCAGGGATTATCCCTTCATGCCCCGGCCTTCCAAGCAAAAATCCAGCAACAAGCACACCGATAAAAAGAAGCGGTATAATTTGTTTTGAATAGCTCCATGTTTCCTCAAACCATGAAATTCTTCCATCTTTATCCATAGATGAAAATGCAAATACAATAACCAACACCAATGAGATTGCAGTCAAATACCATTTAAGATGATAAATTGTGGCAAATAGTGTCCCTTCTTCTATCGGCTTTGCCCAAGTAGCAAAAATTAATACACCAATCATAGAGATAAAAAATACAATTGTTTTGGCAGGCGAGCCACTTTGGCTTTTAATATTGGTTTTTGGGATATTTACCTGCCTGTCTTTTTCCTCTTTTCTGAAGATTAAAGCCATCAATAGGCCTATTACGATAGAAAAAGATATAGCTCCGATAGCTCTTGCCAAACCCATCTGATAACCTAACACTCTTGCAGTTAAGACTATCGCTAAGATATTAATAGCAGGACCGGAATACACAAAAGCTATTGCAGGACCAAGCCCTGCGCCTCTGGAATATATCCCCGTGAACAAAGGTAAAATAGTGCATGAACATACAGCCAAAATAGCCCCTGATACGGATGCTATCCCGTAGGACACAATCTTTTTTGCACCGGCACCGAAATATTTAATTACTGACGCTTGAGAAACCTTAACACTCATTGCCCCCGCAATAAACAGAGCAGGGATAAGGCATGTCAGAGTATGCTCCCTAACATACTCCTGGAGCATATAAAAACCTTCAAGAATTGCACCTGAAACCTTCGGAGTATTAAAATCAACTAAAAATACGTAGAGAAAAATACCAAGCAAAGCAAGAAATTTATTTCTTTCCTTCATACCAAACTCCTTCTCTTTTTCTGACAAAAATACTCAATATACGGAAAATGTCAAGATATTTTTATATATATAGAAATATAACTTAAAAAGGCCTGATTTTAGAGTAGGAAGTAATTTATTCTATTCATGACTGTATATTTCTACCCCTTTTTTAAATACTTTTTCCACCCTATTTACGCCGAAATTGTAAACAAGATACTTATAGTCAGGTGCATTCAAAATCAGAAAATCCGCTTGTTTGCCAATATGTATCGAGCCTGTTTTGTCCGACAAACCAAGAGAGTACGCACCATTTATTGTGACAGCGTTTATCGCCTCTTCCATTGTCATCTTCATCTTCAAACAAGCAATTGCCATCACTAAACATATATTGTGAGTGTAAGAGCTACCCGGATTTAAATCGGTAGAGAGTGCAACTATCCCACCTTTTTCCAATATCTTTCTTGCAGGGGCATACTCATCTGACATAAGAAAAAACGTAGTAGCAGGAAGAAGATTAAATACCACCCCTTTATCAATCAGCCTTAGAATGTTTTCATCGCTTATTTTTACCAGATGTTCTCCGCTGACGGCATCAAATTCAGCACACAAAATTGAACCGCCAAGAGGATAAATTTCGTCGGCATGAATTCTTATTTTAAACCCCATCCCCTTTGCCGCAGATAATACTTTTCTTGAATCTTCAATTTCAAAAACATCTTTTTCACAAAAAATATCCACATATTCCGCCAATTCATTACGTCTGACTTCAGGCAGCATTTCATTGATTACTTTGGCAATATACCCATCCTTTTCCTTTTTATATTCCAAAGGTATTTCGTGTGCCCCCATAAAAGTCGCTTTTATGTCGACCAAATATTCAGATTTTAGTTTGTTTATAACTTTAAGCTGCTTTATCTCCGTTTCCAAATCGAGTCCATATCCGCTTTTCATCTCTACTGAGCCGACACCGTGCTTTATCAACAGCTCCAAGTCTTCTTTCGCAGCATTGTACAAGTCATCAAAGGTTGCATTTCTTACAGCCGTAACAGTAGAGTTAATCCCCCCGCCATCTTTTGCAATTTCCATGTAAGATTTCCCTTGAATCCTTTGATTAAATTCCTTTTCTCTCGAGCCAATAAAAGGGATGTGGGTGTGAGGGTCTGCAAATGTAGGCAACACTACCTTGCCACAAGCATCTATCTCATTATCCCCTTTTACATATTTTTCGGTAATATCAGTAAAGATGCCATCATCTATAATCAAATTTACGTTTTCATACACCATCAACTTTTTAACTTCATCTTTAACGGCAAATTTTGGATTTACCGGAGTGACAAGCTGCCCTATATTTTTAACAACAGTTCTCATTTGTAACCCCAATTATTTATAAATTCCGCTACTTTAAAAACTATGCCCGCAGCAAGCCTTGACGTTTGATTGTCAAAATCAAATGCAGGATTTACTTCTGCTATGTCAAACGCTGTAACTTTACCTGACCAGAAAATTTCTTTTGCATAAAATTCAAAATCATCAGGACAAATGCCAAAAGGATTGGGTGCGCTCACTCCGCAGGCATAAGCTTGAGAAAAAACATCCATACATACTGTCACATAAAGTCTGTCCGATTTATCTACGAAAGACTGAAAAGTTGAATCCATTATCCTCATCTTCACATGACTTGCCTCTAAAAATTTGCCGCCAAATTCCATATTTCTTTTAAATAGCTCCTTTGTATTGGAATAATTTTGAACACCTAAGCAAAAATATCTATAATCACTGCCGGTTTCAGCTGCAATTTGAGCAAACATTGTACCTGAGGAAACAGTGTCTTCAAATGGGCGATTGTCAAAATGTGCATCAAAATTAATTATTGCAGGGGAGTGCTCTTTAATCCCCTTGTAAGTGCCATAAGCAACCTCATGTCCACCCCCCAAAACAACAGGGAATCCGCCAAAATCTTTAATTTTTTTTACAAGACTACCAAGTAATTCTTCCCCTTCCTCTAAATCTCCATCTACAATAATATCACCGGCATCACAAATCTTTAATTTATCAAAATGCCACGGCAGAGACGAAAGCATATTTCTTATTGTTTTCGGAGCATCTTTTGCACCTATTCTCCCTTTATTCCTTTTAACACCTTCATCACAACAAAATCCGATTATAACTACCGTATTTTTCAAATCAAAATCAGCTACCATTAAGTCAATGTTACTAATCACCTGATGCCATCTAAAAGCAAGCCTATTGTCGGCAGAGTCCACTCTACCTTTCCATTCAAATAAGTTATTGATATACTTAGCCACAGCTTACCTCAAAATCCCAAATCTGTTACCTACTTCTATCGCTTTTTCATAACCTGCATCTGCATGTCTAAAGATTCCCATAGCAGGGTCATTAAAAAGGACGCGTCTAATACATCGCTCAGCTCTCTCTGTACCATCAGCCAAAATAACCATCCCCGCATGCTGAGAATAACCTATACCTACGCCTCCGCCGTGGTGAAAAGATACCCATGTGGCTCCGCCGGCTGTATTTGACATTAAATTTAAAAGCGGCCAGTCAGAAATGGCATCACTTCCGTCCTTCATCCCTTCAGTTTCTCTATTAGGAGAGGCTACAGAGCCACAATCAAGATGGTCTCTACCAATAACAATCGGCGCTTTTACCTTGCCGGTCTTTACAAGCTTATTAAATATTAGCCCGGCTTTCTCCCTTTCACCTAAGCCAAGCCAGCAAATTCTACTGGGCAGACCTTGAAAAGTAACCTTTTTCTGTGCCTCTTCAAGCCAGTGAATCATGTGTTTATTTTCGGGAAAAGCTTCAATTAAAGCCCTGTCTGTCACATAAATATCTTCCGGGTCGCCGGATAATGCAGCCCACCTGAAAGGCCCTTTACCTTCACAGAAAAGAGGCCTTACAAACTCAGGGACAAAGCCGTTAAATTCAAACGCATTTTGCACTCCTCCCTCTTTAGCAAATTCTCTTATATTATTACCATAATCGAAAACTATACTCCCTCTCTTTTTCATTTCAAGCATAGCAGTTACATGACGGGCAATAGTCCTAATGGATAATTCCCTATATTTCTTCGGCTCATTTTTTCTAAGCTCTAATGCTTCTTTTAAACTCATCCCTGAAGGCACATACCCATTCACAGGGTCATGGGCAGATGTCTGATCGGTCACTATTTCAGGAATTATCCCATCCTCTATTAGTTTTTCCAACACATCAGCGGCATTTCCCACAAGCCCCACGGAGATAGCCTTTTTCTTCACTTTGGCATCTAACACAAGTTTGACTGCTTCTTCATAAGATTCGGTCATCACATCAAGATACTTTGTCTCAAGTCTTTTTTTAATCCTTTCAGGATCAACATCTACTCCCAAAAATGTTGCACCTGCCAAAGTAGCAGCCAAAGGCTGAGCACCACCCATTCCGCCCAAACCTCCTGTAACAAGAAGTTTCCCTCTCAAATCACCATTAAAATATTTGTTCCCACATTCTACAAATGTTTCGTAAGTCCCTTGTAAAATTCCTTGAGAGCCTATGTAAATCCAGCTTCCAGCGGTCATCTGACCATACATAATCAGCCCTCTTTCTTTAAGTTGATTAAAATATTCCCAATCAGCCCACTTCGGGACTAAATTGCTGTTGGCAATAAGTACTCTTGGTGCTTCTTCGTGAGTCCTCACCACACCAACAGGCTTACCTGACTGGACTAACAAACTATGTTCATTATCAAGCTCTAACAAGATTTTTATGATATTTTTTAGAGCTTGTGGATTTCTTGCCGCCTGTCCTGTCCCTCCGTAAACAATAAGATTTGCAGGGTCTTCTGCCACTTCTCTATCAAGATTATTTAAGAGCATCCTCAAAGGCGCTTCCGTTTGCCATGATTTTGCATTAAGCTTATCACCTGTGGGAGCTTTATACTCCGGATGATTCGCATATCTCTTAATAAATTCCAAATAGCTCATCAAATCCCCCTTTTAAATCTATATTCTTAGCTTTTGCTATTTCTTCCGTCACATTCACCATTAACCCTTGTCTGATTATATTCGCCGCTTTTTTCAAGTCTTCAGCAAATATCCTGTCCTCATCAGCATGGTCAATTATTTTTCTCACAACTTCATGGCACTCTTCCAAAAATATACTTGATTTTAAAGGCCTTCTAAAATCAAAAGCCTGAGCGGCACAAAGAAGCTCAACTGCCAGAATATTCTCAAGATTATCAAGCACTTTATCAAGCTTTCTTCCGCTGATTGAGCCCATGCTTACATGGTCTTCCTGACCAAGGGATGTTGGCACACTGTCGGCACTGGCAGGAAAACATAGTGTCTTATTCTCCGTTACAAGAGCTGCAGATGTGTACTGAGGAATCATAAAGCCCGAATTTATCCCGGTATCTTTCATTAGAAGTTTCGGCAACCCCACTTTCCCTTCAAGAAGCAGATAAATCCTTCTGTCCGAAATATTCCCAATTTCGCTCATTGCAAAACAGGCATAATCCATTGGGAGAGCAATGGGCTGACCATGGAAATTGCCGCCACTAATTATATCGTCATCTCCAAAAATAATAGGATTATCCGTTACAGAATTAATTTCGGTCAAAACAATATCTTTCATGTGCAGATATGCATTTCGAGAAGCTCCATGTACCTGAGGAATACATCTTAATGAATATGGATCTTGCACTCTATCACAGTATTCATGGGCTTTTAATATCTCTGATCCTTCAAGCAGCTTTCTAAATCTATGCGCCACATAGAGACAACCTTTATAGGCTCTTAGCTTATGTAACCTTTCATCAAAAGGTTTGACAGAGCCCATAAGTGCCTCCAAGGTCATCGCACCTATTATGTCTGCATTATCAAGAAGATTGTTCATCCTAAGCAGCGACCTTACACCAAAAGCCGCCATAAATTGTGTCCCGTTGATTAGTGCCAGCCCCTCTTTAGGTCCCAACTCAACGGGGGACAAGTTTAATTTGATATACACTTCTGAAGTATCACAAACTTTACCTTTATATTTAACCTGCCCCTGACCTATCAAAGGTAAAAACATATGAGCAAGCGGAGCTAAATCACCAGAAGCTCCTACCGAGCCCTGACACGGCACAACGGGGAAAATATCATTTTCAACAAACCACAATATCCTTTTTATAGTATCGATATTCACACCCGAATACCCGAAAGATAAAGAATGGGCTTTTAGGATAAGCATAATTTTAACAATATCATCAGGCAAACTCTCACCGACTCCCGCACTATGACTTTTTAAAATATTATATTGTAGCTTGACCGTCTCAGATGATGAAATCTTAGTAGAACATAGCGGACCAAAACCTGTATTAACGCCATAAACGGGGTTTTCCCTCGCTGCTGCCGTCTGTGTAGCGCGATATGATTTTTCAATCTTTTCTGCAACTTCCTCTGATATCTCCAATATAACATCCCCATTTATTATCTTATCAATAATAAAAAGGGTAAGATTGTCTTTACCTAAATAAAACTTTTTCATTTTGCCTCCAAATTGACCGATTTTCTAACAATTGAACCATGCTGATTAAACTTAAATTTAGTCCCTATCTTGTATCTGTCTCCGGGTGAAACAAACTTTGCATATGTCACTACGGTATCATCAAACCATGTTCGACGTGTCAGACACAGGCAAGGGGTGTTTGAAGATATACCTAAAAGTTGTCTGACATTTTCATCCGGCAACACTGCCTGCACGATATGTTCCGCTTCACTTAGAGGTATTGTTTTCATAAGGTATTCGTGGGGAGTTTCACTAAAAAAATCACATTTTATAAAATCAGGTGCCAATTTTTTGTTAACATATCTTTCTTCTAATTGAAAAGGGACTCCATCAGCCAAATGGACAAATATTCCGTGATATATATTTTCCCCAAGTTTTACCCCCATTATTTTACTGATAGTTGAGTCAGCTTTTATATCATCTATACTATAAACTCTAACCGAGTATTTTTTGCCAAGTTGGGATATCTCCTCCTTGATATTTTTAATTTCCAAAATTTCTGAGACTCTACTTTCCCCTGCCACATAAGTCCCTTTCCCTTGAATTCTCACTAAGAAACCATCCGACACAAGCTCATTTATCGCTTTATTTGCAGTCATCCGACTTACTTTAAATTTTTTTGCAAGCTCATTTTCTGAAAATACTCTGTCTCCTGGTTTCAAGCTGGCAGATTGAATACTATCAACAATAAATTTTTTTATTTTAACATAACTTGGAATCATAAACACTCCTAACTTGTATATACTTGTATATACAAGTTAACAAAGAACGTCAATAAGCTTTTTTAAGTATTGATTGTATTACACAAATTTTCTTTTAAGATAAATTTTGAGGAATGCTGCAACGGGTAAGGAAAAAATCATCCCGCCAAGTCCAAGCAGATACCCTCCCACCATCAAAGAAAATATCACGGCAGTCGGATGCAGTCCCAATGATTTTCCTACAAATTTAGGGGTAACAATATTACTTTCTATAAATTGAATAACGGTAAAACCTATTAAGATATACATCGGATGAAGAAAATCACCGAATTGCAAATAAGACATTACAATCGAAGATACGAAACCAACCAAAAAGCCAAAATAAGGGATAAAGCTCAATATGCCAGATATTACCCCTATCAAAAGTCCGCCGTCTATGCCAATAATTACCAACAAAGAAGAATAGCTTATCCCAAGAAAAGACACCACAAGAAGCTGCCCTCTGAAATACCTGCTGATAATTTCGTTAAATTCGTAAAATGAATTTTCTATATTCAGATTCCCAAAATTTTTATTGGCGATTTTAAAAAATTTATCTTTTATCAAATCAAAATCCTTTAAAAAATAAAAAACCAATATCGGTATAATCATAATATTGAAAAAAGATTGAAAAATACCGTAGACGGAAGATGTAAAATTCTTTGTAAAAGAAAGCAAAAACTTCGAAATCACATCAAATTTTCCCACTATAAAGTCTTTTAGCATGTTTATATCAAACTGTGGATTTACACTTTTTGCGTAAACTTCAAACTTTGCTGAAAAAATCTGAAAATATTTCGGGAAATTGTTAATTATTGTCATAAGTTCGGAATAAAAAATCGGAAACAGAAATATAACAACTAAGCCACATATAATTGAAAAAAATGTAAATACAACCAATATGGAGAAAGTGCGCCCCATCCTCTTCTTTTCCATAAAGTCGATAAGAGGGTCGAAAAGGTAGGCAAGCAAAATTGACACGGCGAATACTGTCAGTATATCCTTTAACCTGTTTATAACAAGAAAAAGTAAAAACAGAAAAACCAGCAAAAAAAGTTGTCTAATGCTTATCTCAATTTTAACCGTTCTCATGACAGACTAATTTTACCATAATTAAAGTAAATTGACAGCAAAAATACATTCGACAAAAATTTTCTTACCTACCTCAAAAAATAGTTAATATCTTAAGTTACTATTTGTTCCCTTTTATAGCCTCAATTATATCATCAGGCTCCGCCCTTACAGTGTAGTCTGCCTTGCCAAAGCTATATATTATTTTCATATCGCTATTTATCACAAAAGTGGCAGGCACTGGTATTTCAGCCTTATCATTACCGTTATAAGCACTCAAATTATGCCCTAACTTTAAGTAAAGTTTTACAAGCTCATCGGGGAGTTTAAATACAAGATTATATTTTTTGGCCACTACATTGTCTATATCAGACAAAACCTGAAATTTTATATCATGTCTGTTAATTGTCTTATCCGCATAGTCCGGCAATTCGGGAGAAACAGCCACCAATTCTGCGTTCAAGCCTTTAAAGTCTTGCAGTCTGCTATTAAGATAATTAAGCTGTAAATTACAATATGGACACCACCCGCCTCTGTAAAATGTCAAAATCACAAATTTATCCGTTACTGCTTTTGATAACGTAACATCTTCGTTTAAATGGTTTTTCAGTGAAAAATCCACAGCCAAATCACCCACTTTTGGCAATTTTTCCTCAATCTTTGAGGCTATCAAATCATCGGTCGCTTTTTTCATCATTACCTTTATCTCTTCAGGTATCTCTTTAAGTCTCTCATTTTTAAAATCAGACAACATCTTATTTAAACTCATATTTCACCTCATTTGTTTGTATTTAACTTAGATGACAAAATATAGGAACAAATCAAAAAAAGTAAACATATAAATTTAGTATGATTTAATACTCTATTTAAATAACATATCTAAACTTGTAATGTGAGGATGATACAACGACGCATTATCCTCACATATTTACCTTAATTCACATCCCTTACCAAACGTATATAATTGTAATATCTTTCACCACCTTCGCCTAAAGGTCCACCTTCCACTTTTGTATCAAATCTTACTGCACCGGCACCGTGAAAATCCAAGCCTTCATTATTAACCGCTCTTCCGAATGCCACATACCAAGCATAATAAAAAGGTTCACCTGCTGTAAAATGTGCCGATGTGCTACTCCAATAGTAAGGGCAGTCGCTTTCTCCCGCTTCATTTGTAATCTCACTGCACGTAAACATATTTGGGTCTATCGCACAGCCAATTTTTTCTGTATCTGTCGCCGAAGGTGAATAGGAATAGTCCACAATGCTTTGCAATTCTTTAACATTAGGAAGTCGGACCCTGTAACATTATTTGTGTAAATCCTCATTTTGTTATCTACAATATTAACCATTCGTAAACCTGTCAATCCTTTCCTGAAAGTAAATATACAATTGCGGATATATTTTTGACCAATCCCTTATCCTGCCATTCCATTTACTTGATATGTCATTTATCGCTAAATACAGCAATTTAAACAATGATTCCTCTGTAGGAAATACCCCTCGATTTTTAGTGACCTTCTTCAATTTACTATTAAAACTCTCTATAGGATTAGTAGTATAAATAAGCTTCCTAACTTCTGGTGGATATTTAAATAACGTTGAAAGTTCCAACCAATTGGTTTCCCATGATTTTATTACGTTTGGATACTTCTTTCCCCATTTTTCATTTAATCTATCTAATTCAATTCTTCCAGTTTCTTCCGTTGGAGATGTATAAATGGCCTTTAAGCCCCTCGCTAATTCTTTCCTGTCTTTATAAGATACAAACTTCAGAGAGTTTCTTACCTGATGAACTATACATCGTTGAATTTCAGATTCTGGATATACCGCCCTGATAGCTTCATTTAAACCTGGTAAACCGTCTATACTGAATATAAGAACATCTTCAACACCTCTGTTCTTAAGTTCGTTTAGTACTGACAACCAAAATTTCGCTGATTCAGTCTCCATTATCCATATACCAAGGCATTCTTTTTTACCTTCAAGAGTAATGCCTATTATTGCGTAAACTGCTACGTTTTTTATAACACCATCAAGTCGCATCTTGTAAAATAATGCATCAAGGAATACAATTGCATAAATTGGCTCTAAGGGTCTATTTTGCCACTCTTTTGCTCTTTCAAGAACTTTATCTGTAATCCTACTGATTGCCTCAGCTGAAAACTCAAGGCCGTATAAAGATTCCATGTGGGCCTGGATATCTCTTGTTGTCATACCTTTGGCATACATCGAAATTATATGTTCTTCTATACCGGTAATATCTGTTTGACGTTTTTTCACTATTTTTGGATCATATTCTCCATTACGGTCTCTTGGAACCGATAATTCTATCTCTCCATAATTTGATTTTACTTTCTTATTGCTGTAACCGTTTCGTGAATTGTTTGTTTCTTTGGATGATTTGTCATAACGGGAATAACCTAATAATTCTGTTAATTCTCCCTCATAAATTGTCTCTACTACATCCTTAATAATTGAAGATAATATCGATTGCAAATCTTCTTGGGTATTAAGCTTACCTTCTTTAAACAATTTTCTTATTTCATCCTTGTCGATAAACATATAAATCCTCCTGTTCGTTCTTTAGTTAACATATTTTCAGAAGGATTTACACAGTTTTAGTTACAGAGCCGGAAGTCGCCAGTCCGTATAGCCCGCATAATTGGAATCGTAAGCAAATTGTAAAGCCTCTTCCCAATCAAACGGGCCAAAGTCTGTTTGCGACCACATTAGAGAAGTCGCATTATCTGTAATCGTGCCATCTAAATTATCTATAAAATTGTTATTGCCATACGCATTACCTCTGACACACCTTACGTACTTTTCTCCAATAGGACCTGTTGCCTTTGCCGAATAAGCTTTTATATGCCCTGTAACAAAATTCACTCCAAATGCAGCATCTTCACCACCTTCAACTGTAGTGCCAACATAGTAATTTGACGTCCAATACTGCTCGTCTTTTGTTATATTACCACTTGCCAATTCAAAATATTTTGTATCTATATATGGCCAACCTTCAGAAAAATTACTTAGTGAAAACAATTCTTTGGCACTCGGGACACGCCAGTCGTCATAACCGCCCAAAGTGAGAGAATTGCAGTAATTCACTACATTTTCCCAAGTAAATGTTTGGGATGTGGGACTTTGTTGCCAAATTAACCCTGTATTTAAATCCTGAACAAGACCATTGCCAAGGTCATTAAAACTAAATTCATTTTTAATAAATTGTGCGTCTTGCCCATACAAGCTTTCTCCAGCCTGCGGGCAATCAATTACATTGCCATCTGTATCGTAACACTCAGTTTGACCTGTAGCAACTATTCTGTATTCGGCATTACTAACTATGGCTGTAGTGTTATCAGAGGTTGTTACATTATCACTACTTGTAGAGCCTCCACAACCGACTAATATTAACAAACTCAGTAAAGTCAAAAAATACAATATTCTCATATTAAAATCCTTAATCCCTTCTTTTGGGAGAGTGTGCTCTCATAAAATTTTGAAACTTCTCAAATTTTTCACTGCCAAGTAACTCTTTAACTTTAGTCTCAAATTTTGATTTTAAAGCTTCCATTTCATCTCTGTTAGGTGCTCCGTTTTCTGTCTTCTCTTTTACCTCATCAAAGTGTTCTTCAAATAATTCGATTAACTTTTCACTTTCTTCGGTTGTTAGACTTAGTTCAGCAGATAAATCTGTGACCATTTGTTCAATTTGTTTGGAGTCAGGGATTGGCGGTCTTTGTGGCCTTTCACGCATATTTTGTGAGAAAACATATCCTGTTGCCAAAAAGACCAATAAAATTGTAAAAACAGCTAATTTCTTCATAAATCACCTCATATATTTTTTCTTACATAATCTTAGACGATATTTAGTTTGGAAACTTACGGTTAAAAATTAAAAAAGCCTCTTTTTTACAAAAGAGGCGATGAAAAAACCTTTATTTAGGTTTTAGGGGTTTTATTAGCTGAAACAGACATTGTTAATTATACAATCTTTCTCCCGTCCGGCCAAAATCCAAACGGCTGTTTTTCAAGCTTCATCTGTCCATCCGCACCTTTATAAATATTAATCCAAACTTGCCAATTTTTATTATCAATCTCCGGATAATCGAGTCTGAAGTGACTGAGGCGACTTTCTTTGCGAAACATTGATGCACGTAATTTCATTTCTGCACTAATAATCATATTCTTTGTTTCGTGTGCAAGTCTTAATTCATGGATATCTTTGGCAATAATCATTGGCAGGTAATGTTCCTTCAGCTCTTCCACATAAGCCAAAGCCGCTCTAAGAAGACTTTCTTTTTTAATATAAAGAACAAAATTTGGAATTATAATTCCCTGTAACGTCTGTGTTATCCAAGCCGGGCTATAGCCTGAATCTCTTTTCAGAGGAGCTAAGATTTCATTTTTAATCTCAAGCAGCTTTGATTTGGAAATTTGCTGCAAATTATGCTTTTTAGAATAATTTGCCGCTTCCTTTCCGGCTACTGCCCCTTGTACTGCGGAGCCGGCAAGAGATGAACCAACTTGAGTATAAATACCGCCTGACATATGAGAGCCAAGGGCATCTCCAGCTGCATAAAGTCCAGGTATATCGGTTTCACAAAGCTCATTAAGAGGGACTAAACCTTCAGACTTATGAATAGACATACCTGCCGATGCCCCGCCTACTGATATTCCATTCATTCCCGGAGGGCCTTTTCTATCCTGAGGGTTGCCTCCAAACTTTTTCCCGTCACGTAATGGAGGACGATTATCATTCTCAGGCGGAACTCTTCTTTTAAATTCTTCAGGTACGTATGGACCACCTAAAATTTTAAAATTATCTTCCCCAGGAGGTCCCATAACCACAGGAGCACCTTTTATATATACCAAATAATTAATATCTACTCCCAAATCGTGATGAATCTCCACACTGGTAACAGAAGGTTTTTTCTCAAACATCCCATGCCATCCGTCATAACAGGCTGCGGGATTATGAGCCCGAGCAATATGTCCGTCATTCCACTCTTTACCCGTGATTCGTGCACCTATATTGTAAGCCATAATACTACCGTCATGGGTAAGGTCGCGAATCGGGAATCCGTTTGGTTTGAATCCTCCGGCACCAGTAGCTAAAATCACGCTTTTTGCATTAAAAAAATATACTTGCTCATCGTCAAGCCCAAAACCCGCTGCGCCAGCGATTTTACCATTTTCTTTAATCAAATGGGTAATCATAATACGTTCTTTAATTTCAATTTTTCTGTCAGCAAGTGGCTTTTTAAAAGAATTATAACAAAGTGAAGAGTCAAAAAATCCCCACCCTTTTAATTCCTCAACACACTCTTTGGAATTTAATGCCATTTGTCTTGTGTATGCCTTGTTGTTTGAATTAAGTGCAGAACGTGACACCATACTTACAAACTGCTCTAAACTAACCTTACTATTTTTTTCATCAAAGGTAAAAATACCTTTTGCAAAAGGGGTTTGTCCTGACGAGCCAAGTCTCCCTTTTGAAACCATCAACACTTTTGCCCCGTTATCATGAGCTTTAACAGCAGCAAATAGTCCAGCCATACCACTGCCAATAACCAAAACATCCGTTGCAAATATTATACTGTTAATATTTTCGGCATTTATTTCCGTTTTATTCTCTGCCAATCCCATGGGGATACCCATAGCTGTGAGGGAAGCCAATACCGCACCTGCTCCCGCTAAGGTTAAAAATTGTCTTCTGTTAACTGAGGGTTGTTGATTTGATTTATCCATTTTTCAATCCTTCTTTTTTATATTTATCCGAAACATACATTCTCAGTAATACAGCTACGCCACAAAAAATTAGCAAAATGTAAAACATACTCATAAAAAGATTAAAATGGCGTCCAAGGCTTACTGCGTGGTAGATTGTAAACCCAATAAAAATTAGCGACAAACCTCCGTGAAACCATCGCCAATTGATATAACTTGAAAAGAATTTTTCCCGTAAAAATGAAGTTATGCCTAAAATTATTAAGATAAACCAAGCAATCATACCTGCTATTAAAGCTTTATTATTTAAAGTTGTAATAATCTGTAAAAAGGCATCCTGAGGCTTTATCCCCCCTTCAAAGTATCTTGGCAATACTATTAAAAACGGATGAAAAACTAATAGAACAGAAAAAATATATCCTGTTATTTTATGAATAGTTACAACATGACTCATTTTGCCTTTGCACTCAATATCTCTAAATGCACGTGTAAAATAAAATTGTGCTGCCATAAAAGTGAATGACAAAACTGTTAGCAGAGAAATTGCTTCTTTCATAATACTTCTGCGAGGAAAATTCTGCAGATAATATAGCATAATTGTTATCCCCATAAAAAATATAAGCTTAGTCAGATAATTATACTTATTAACAAATGCTTTCATTCTCTAACCCCAAGATACTATAACAGGAATAGATTTTTCAGGTGTGATGGTAATAGCGTCTACCGGGCAATATAATCTGCATAAATGACATATTTGACAATCTTCCGGATATTTTATTATTGCTTTTCCGCTTTCCTTACTAATGCGTATAACATCAGTAGGACAAGTTTTAATGCAGGTCTTACAACCTATACATCCGCTGATAAATTTAATTGCCATTGAATATTCTCCCTTTAATCTTTTACTACTAAATTGACTGTTAGCAAATTAGACGATAATTTTTGAAAAAACTTGCAAATAAAAAAAGACCTCTTAAAAAGAGGCCTTTTTTCGGGCGGTATTACTCTCCTCTGGGAGGGAGTGGCATATCTACACTGTGAGGAGGTAATCTGTCTCTTTCTTTTAATGGAGGCTCTTTTTGTCTAAAAACTTCACTCATCAAAATTTTTAATTTTTCTTTCTGGTCAGCTCCGCACAAATTTTTCAAATCCAAAAAGTGATAAAAAGTCAACCTTTCAAGTGTAGCTTGTTTTTTTAATATCTCTTGAAGTATTGATTCCGGGATTTCTTTAGCGCCATTATCTGTAAGTAAAGAGTCAAACATCTCCTTTTTAAGCCTTTTTATTTCACTCTCAATGACTAATGCTTTTTTATGATGTTCTTTTCTCAGCTTTAAATATTTTTCGACTTGCTCATCATTAAATCCCAAATTTTCTTTCAAAAGTCTTTTAACCTGCTTCTCCTCAGAAACAGGGGGGCGAAATCTTTGACCATCTTTTTTTGAAAAGCCGCTATACCAAAGCACACTTAGTGTAGATATATTTAACAACACCAATATAAAAACCAATAAACGTAAAAATTTGATTTGCTTAAAAATATCCATAACTATCCCCTATCTTAAATTTAAAATGTCAGTGTTAAAGTTACCTGCGCCAAAATCACTGCTAAGAATGCTGACAATCTCGCTGCGACTTGTCGCATCATCACCTTTTACATACATTGCTATAGTAGTTATGTTGAGTAAAATAAGAGCAATCAATGCCACAGGTTTCATAATAAGGCTTAAATTCAACCTATTTTTGCCGCCTTTTTCTTTTAGTTTTTCTTCAATCTTTGCATAAAAAAATGGATTTGGTGTCAATCTTTCGGATTCTTCCAAAAGTTTCAAAGTTTTTTCAATTTCATTTTCAATTATATTTTTTTTATCCATATATCCCCCTTAAATGTTTAAGACTCTGCCATCATAATATTTATACAGCATATCATGCAGGTTTTTCTTGGCTCTGTGCATCAAAGAATCCACTGCAGAAACTGAAATTTTCATAATTTCGGCAATCTCTTTGTTTTTAAAACCTTCGTATTTATTGAGTATTATGACAGTCTTTTGGTTATCAGGCAGCTTATCAATTGCTTCTTGCAAGATTTTTTTTCTTTCTTCATCTTCAATTTTTTTATGTGGCTCTTTCCCTTTATCTGCAATCATAATTTCCCCTTCCTCTTTAAAGCCAAACAAAGAAACAATTTGTCCAAAACGTTTTTTCCTTACTTTTTTGCGGTTAAAATCTATGGATTTATTCACTGCTATACGATATATCCATGTAGACAACTCCGCTTCATTTCTAAATTGTTCAAAAGACTCATATACCTGCATAAAAACCTCTTGAGCCAAATCTTCAGCATCCTGGACATCTTTTACATATCTGAAGCATATATTTCTTACTTTTTCCTGATGCGTTTCAACAACTTCTTTAAAATTCAACAACACTCATCCCTTCAAGTTAAGATTTGGTAACTTCCTTTTATAAGATTAGACGATTTTTATACAAAAAACTTTCAAAAAAAATATTTTTTTTAATCCGACTTTTAAGAGCGGCAAAAAACCAAAAGGTAACGTTTTCTTTGACTTACAAATAAACTTTTTGGTATAATGAGATAAAGGGAGAGTTTATGTTTAGAAAGCATGTTAAAGAAATCATAGTTGACCCTTTTTCTCAATTTTTAAAAAAGGAGTCTTCAAGCAGTATCCTAATGCTTTTATCTATGTGTTTGGCGCTGTTTTTTGCCAATTCACATTTTTCTGACTGGTATCACAATTTATGGCAGCAAAAGTCAGGATTTACATTTGCTAACTTTAGTTTGTACAAACCCCTTATTTTATGGATAAATGATGCACTAATGGCGATATTTTTTCTGGTAATAGGACTTGAAATTAAAAGAGAAATTTTAATAGGCGAGCTTTCAGATATTAAAGGTGCAATGTTTCCTATCATTTCTGCAATAGGAGGAGCAGTCTTCCCTGCATTGATATATGTTGCCATAAACTTTAAAAATGGAAACCTATCCGGTTGGGGTGTCCCGATGGCTACAGATATTGCCTTTGCGGTGGGAGTAATGGCACTTCTTGGAGACAGAATTCCGATACAATTAAAAATTTTCATTACATCTCTTGCTGTAGTGGATGATATGATAGCGGTACTTGTAATTGCAATATTTTATACAAGCAAAGTCTCAGTGACTTATTTAATATGGGCTGCGATTACTTTAATTTTACTCTTAATTATAAACAGATTGAGAATAAAGGTAATCATGGTATATCTGTTTCTCGGAATGTTTTTGTGGTACTTTTTTTTGAAATCAGGCATTCATTCTACAATAGCCGGTGTGCTTTTGGCTTTCTTTATCCCGAGTCAACCGAAAATCCCTCTGGCTACCTTTAAAAAATCTATGCGTGTATTTCTTGAGCAATTAAAAAGTTGCTCCGATAATCCTGACTCGGAGATTCCTACAAAATGTCAAAAAGAAACATTAAATAAAATCATCTACACATCAATATCGACTTACAATCCAATGAGCAGATTGGAGTATAATCTTCATACCCTTTCCGCATTTGTGATAATGCCTGTTTTTGCCTTTGCAAATACCGGCGTATCAATAAATTTTGCAGATTTGTCAGCTTTCTTTTCCCCCATAAGTATTGGTATTATCTTCGGACTTGTTTTGGGCAAACCTCTCGGAATCTTGTTATTTATCTTACTTTTCAGTAAGTTAAATATTATTTCTATCCCGATTGAACTTAAAAAAACACAGATCTTTGGAGCAGCAATTTTGTCAGGAATCGGGCTTACCATGTCGATATTTATAGCATCGATGGCTTTTGACGGGGCAGATATCGAAACAGCCAAACTTTCGATATTAATCGCTTCTTTTATCGCAGGCACAGTCGGATATGTTGTTTTGAGGAAGAGTTAAATATTAAATTTAAGATAGTAAACCCTACGTCATCTATAAACAAACATACTAAAAGCAGAAGCAGAGTGCATCTTTATGTTAATGTCGCATAGCTTACAATCAGATATTATCGATTGCTCTTAAATTTTTCGTTAATCTTGTAGACTTCAGATAATATCAAAGCTACTGCTTTGTAGAGCTCTTCGGGGATTTCGGTGTAAATTTCTACTTTTGACAATGCCTCCACAAGATTTGGGTCTTCCTTTATCTCTATCCCGTGCTCTTTTGCACGCCTAATAATCTCTTCAGCTATAAAACCCTGCCCTTTCGCAGCGACGACAGGGGCTTTATTTTTTTCAGGGTCGTACTTTAGCGCCGTAGCCTTTTTCCTTTTATTATCCATCACACGACTTTTTTAAACTCTTTTAAAGCCTTTGAGTATATATCGATTACCTTTTTTTCCAACTTGCTTTCAAGATGGGAAAAAGATAATGCTCCGCCACCATGCATAGAATAAAGCCCTTTATTTATAAGGATTATTTTAAACAGATTATCAAACTGATGGGACTCATGATTTAAAATATTACTTACGGACAAATCATTAAAATCAAATCTACTCTCAAAAAATGATATTGAGAAAAGTGACTTAAACCCTTTAACCAATGCATTTATCTTGAGCTTTTTCATTATGTCAGATATTTCATTTATCAAATTTTCCCCGGCATTATTCAATTCTGCATAATTTAAATCTTCAAGTTGTTCAAGAGTTGCAATGCCTGCAGCCATTGTAGGTGCAAGCGCTGAAAAAGTGCCACCGCCGGTAATTATCTTTTTACTTAAAATCAGATCCATTACTTCTCTTTTACCGCCATAACATCCTATCGGAAAGCCCCCGCCAATTATTTTCCCCATTGTTATTATATCCGGTTTTACTTTGAAAATTTTCGAAACACTCCCAAATCTAAATCTGAAACCGGTAATTGTCTCGTCAAAGATCAATAAGCACCTGTTTTCATCGCAAAATTTTCTTAAAAATTTAAGGTAAGACTCTTCAGCAGCAATCCCTCCACCTGCTCCAAGCACAGGCTCTATTATGATACAAGCCACACTTTGCCTTACACCATCTAAGATTTCCTTAGATTCTTCAATTTTGTTAAAAGGTATCGCAATAGTCTCATCACATCTGTTTTCAAATGGCGGTTTTACTTGATATGCAAGATCAGAGTTGCCACCATGCCAGCCACCTTTTATTTTAACGACGATATTTTTCCCCGTGTATCCTCTTGCAAGTCTTGTGGCATACATTGTGGCTTCAGTACCTGATGTGCAAAATCTTAGTTTTTCAATTTCAGGAATTGCAGACTTAATCAATTCTGCCAATTTGACCTGATATTCATTTATAATCCCCGTGTGCCATCCATTCTTTTCCACTTCAACTACTTGTTTCAAAACATATTTATTCCCATGCCCCAAGATATTTGCATAATGCCCCATCCATAAGTCGATGAGTTTATTCCCTTCAATTGAATAAATATACGGCCCTTTTGATTTTTTCACGACAAAAGGGAAAGGTTCAAAAAATCTAATATCGTGACAGACCCCCGTAGGAAAAGTATTTAGGAATCTGCCATCAAAAAGTTCTTTAGATTTTGAAAATTTTTCTGAGTACCTTTTAAAATTCAGTTCTTTCATCTCTTCCTACCAAATCGGCAAAATATAGTGCATTTACTGCAGCCCTGCCATTTTCAAGATTGCAAAAAGAAACAAATACATTATTAGAAACGATACTAAGCCTTCTTATATCTTCATATATTTTTTTAAGCTCTTCATCTTTATATGAGTAGTTTAAAATTTTCTCTTCGGGAATCATCCAGAGATTGCTTCTACCGTAAAGCCTAAAGTAAGTGTTACTATTTGTTGTGACAGGATAATATGGAGCAAAACCGGTTGTCTTAGGCATATCCACAACCACCAAGCCCAAAGAGTGTGTCCTCATATCCTCTAAATATCTTTCCTTGTACCACGTCCTACTTGGTAGTTCAAAAAATATAGGCAACTCGCTAAAATCTTCTTTTAGTTTGAGCATCATCTCAAAATTCGCCTTTGAAGCGGAAAATTTGGTGCTGAAATCACACAAATAGGCTATACCTATCCCCTCTTCCAATAATGGTGCAATGGCATCTTTAAATTCTTTCAAATCATCTGTTGTGTATTTACCTTTCATAAATATTTTGTTTATTCTGACAGATACTTTGGTATTCCCTTTTAGTCTTTCGGCTATACTCAAAGTAGTTTTTAAAATAGGCATTTTATAAAAAGTATAGGTAAGCTCTAAAAAATTAAAATATTTGCAATACTCATTTAACATATCATAGTTTGATACGTTATGAGGATAAAATGTTCCTTTCCAATCATCATATTTATAGCCACTTGTGCCAACATAAAGCGGTGTTCCTTGAATATATTGTACTTTTCCCATATTACATCCTTATTTTTTTTGAATCATTTATTACTTTTGGGTGAAATAATCAACAGAAGTTTTTATACCACTTTACACTATTTTCCAGAATTTGCCACAATAAGTTTAATTGGCATTTTGGACTCCATCTAATACTAAAGGCAAATCCACGTCATATTCTTCAACAGGTTCTCTTAGCAAAAAACTTTTAAGCTGACTTTCACCCTTAAAGCCCCGAAGCTTTTTTGTATATTCATTGAAAATTGTTCTATTTTCTATCTCATACTTTCTATTCTTACTGACTTCGAGATAATCTTCTTCAATGTCTATGCCTAAAAATTTTCTATTTAATAAGTTTGCAGCAATTCCAGTTGTGCTACTGCCGGTAAATGGGTCTAAAATCCAGCTATTTTGCTTTGAGGAAGCAAGAATAATTCTTGTTAACAGAGAGATTGGCTTTTGAGTGGGATGTTTGCCACAAGTTTTTTCCCACTTTGCAATAGCAGGTAATCTCCATACATCTGTCATTTGCTTTCCGTTATTTAATTCTTTCATTAATTCATAATTGAAATAATGCGGCACTTTTGCATTTTTTCTTGCCCAAATTATCTGCTCTGTTGAGTGAGTAAAATAACGACATGAAAAATTTGGAGGCGGATTTGTTTTTTGCCAAGTAATTACATTTAATATTTTAAAATCAAGCTCAGTTAAAATTTGCCCAATACTAAAAACATTATGAATAGTGCCACTTATCCAGATAGTAGCGTCCTCTTTCATTTTATCTCGAATAAGCTCTAGCCACCTTCGATTAAAATCATTAACGAATTTAAAACCCTTTGATTTATCCCATTTCCCTTTATTAACACTCGTTATTTTCCCGTTTTTTATAGTCAGCCCATCATTAGACAAAAAATAAGGTGGGTCGGCAAAAACCATATCAAATTTAAAGTCAAATTGCGGTAAAAGTTCAAACACATCACCGTGTAGTAAAATAAATGCTTTATCTTGTGATTTAAAATATGGTTTAATCATTTAACAATATTACTTTTTTTAAAAAAGGAACCCTAGCATAAAAAGCTCGTGAAGTTGAACCATGACCGGCACCCTTTGTTCTAGGCTGGACAAATTTTCCCATTTTACCACTCAATGCATTAAACCCTTTATCTATAATCGTCTTTCTTACCAATTCATAGTCTTCTTTAATTTGTGCATATATTTCATCGTTTTCAATATTGAATGTATGTATTCCATATACCACAGAAGCCGGCTCATTAACATCCTCCCATATTCTGGATAGTATCAGTATTTTCTTCATTTTTGTCAGTAAATGACTTTCTTCAAATGGTGTATTCTTAACATTAAACGGATCAATCATGGTAATTGCCATAGTTTCTTTGATTTTTAAATTTCCGTTTTTAAGTTTTTTTAAAGATATTGTTTTTAACTCCCATGAGCCAAAGTTAGGAGATTGAGCCGAATTAATAGGTAAACCTAGGTAATGCTCTATAACATGGCCAGCCCAACCTTTATTTTTCTTCCCATTTTTAAATACGGTTACATCATAACTCTTAGCTAATTTTCTTAAATCCTTACCTTTAAGTTCCTGAAGTAGTAAATGTGCTTTTTCTCTGTCCATCCATAAGCTCCATTTCATTTAAAGAAAAATTTGTTATTAACAGTTCTGTCAATTCTCCTCTTTTATCCGGATTTGAGTTTATATTCCTTCTTGCTAAAACTCTTTTTATGCAATATTCGCCATATAGCTTATCAAAAAAATTATTATTCGGATTTTCCCCTTTAACATCTGAATTGCTTAAAATCCATTGATATCCAAGCATGTCAATTTTTTTGCAAAATTTAGCAAGTCTAACCTGTTCCTTATCATCAAATTCTGCTTGTGTATATGAGTTAAAACTTGATGTTTGACTTAATGGTTTGTAAGGTGGATCAAAGTAAAATAAAGTATTATTATCATTTGCATATTGTAAGGTATCTTCAAAATCGCCATTTAAAATAATTACCTTTTTAAGCACATTACTAACTGCCCTTAAATTTTCCTCATCACAAATCATTGGGGTTTTATAGCTGCCTATCGGAACGTTAAATTCATTCTTTCTATTTACTCTATACAACCCGTTAAAACAGGTTCTATTTAAAAATATAAACAAGGCAGTTTGTGTAACTGTATCCGAGTCACGTTTATTATACACCTTTCGCTTGTGGTAATAATACTTTTTTCTATCTTCGTAATTATTGTCAAGGATATGGTACTCTTTTTCCCATTTTTTCAGAATAGCTATTAAATCATCCACATTTGTCTTAATCGTATTATATGCAGTTATCAAGTCAGAGTTAATGTCATTAATCACTGCATGCTTGATATTTTTATACTTTTGCAAAACCCAAAATAAAACAGCACCTCCGCCCACAAACGGTTCAATATAAGTATATTCATCATTGCCAATAAGCTGTTCAATAACAATATCAATATCATCTATTAACTGTGTTTTTCCACCTGCCCATTTTACAAATGGTTTAGCTTTTCTTTTAATATCCATATAACCTCAGATTAACAACAGTTTATTTTACCATCTTACTTAAAACATATGGCAAAATACCACCATGTTTATAGTATTCTACCTCTATCTCAGTATCAAGCCTTGATAACACTTCAAATTCCGTTTTTTTGCCGTTTTCGCTTTCTGCAATTACTTTAAATATTTGTCCCGGCGTAAGATTATCAAGGCCGTAAATTGAATATTTTTCATCCCCTTTAAGACCAAGACTATCATAGGACTGACCATCTATAAATTGAAGTGGCAGCACTCCCATCCCCACAAGGTTGCTCTTATGAATCCTTTCAAAGCTTTCGGTTATAACCGCTTTGACACCTAAAAGTGTAGTCCCTTTGGCTGCCCAGTCTCTTGAAGAGCCGCTTCCGTATTCCTTTTTACCTAACACTATAAGATTTCTACCCTCTTGTATATATTTCATCGCAATATCATATACATACCCTTCCTCTCTTTCAGGAAATTTGACTGTAAATCCCCCCTCTTTCGGTGCCACAAGTTTATTCTTGATTCTGACATTTGCGAATGTGCCCCTCATCATCACTTCATGGTTACCCCTTCTTGAACCATATGAATTGAAATCTTCCACATCAACGCCATTTTCCAATAAATATTTCCCCGCAGGATAATCTTTTGGGATTGAGCCTGCCGGTGAAATATGGTCGGTGGTCACACTGTCGCCCAATACAAGCAGTGCATAAGCGTCTTTTATATCTTCTTTTTCTGTGGAAATTTTGTCAAAACCTACCACAAAAGGCGGTTTTTTAATATATGTGGATTTTTCATCCCATTTATAAACCTTGCTCTCTTCAATATTAAGCTCTTGCCAGAATTTGTCTCCGTCAAAAATTACACTGTACTCTTTCTTGTAAAATTCAGGGTCGATACTGTTTTGTACATATTCTGCTATCTCATCTTGAGTTGGCCAAATATCTTTTAGAAATACAGGCTCGCCATTTGGATTGTATCCGAGAGGCTCTTTTTCCATATCAATATTCACCCTCCCCGCAAGGGCAAAAGCCACCACGAGCATCGGAGAAGCCAAAAAGTTTGAACGTACTCTATTGTGCACTCTCGCTTCAAAGTTTCTATTGCCAGACAATACGGAAGCCACATTTAATTTGTTATCAACAATTGCTTTTTCAATTACAGGGTTTAAAGGTCCGCTGTTACCGATACATGTAGTGCAACCGTAAGCAGTCACATGAAATCCGAGAGCTTCCAAATAAGGTAGTAAATTCGCTTTTCTAAGATAATCGGTCACAACCCTTGAGCCGGGAGCAAGTGATGTTTTCACAAAAGGCTTAACTTTCAAGCCTTTTTCGACCGCTTTCTTTGCCACAAGCCCCGCACCAAGCATTACGGAAGGATTTGAAGTATTTGTACAAGAGGTTATTGCAGCGATAACCACATTACCATCTTTCAGTGTAACATTTTCATCATTTATGACAATTTTGGCACTATTATATTTATTTTCAACTATATCATCGAACTTCGCCTTAATATCTTTGAGGAAAATTTTGTCTTGTGGTCTTGAAGGACCTGCAAGGCAAGGCTCAACTGTTGCCAAGTCTAACTCTAATATATCTGTATATTTAGGTGTTTCATCCCCTTTAAAAAACATTCCGCTGAGCTTGTAATATTTTTCGGCAAGACTTGCATATCTTTTTCTGTTAGTCCTTCCGAGGAAATCTACAACTTTATCATCTACAGGGAAGAAATTTACGGTAGAGCCACATTCCGGGGTCATGTTGGAGATTGTAGCTCTATCGGTTATAGGCAAATTTAAAACACCTTTACCAAAAAACTCGACAAATTTACCCACCACCTTATATTTTCTAAGCATCTCCGTAATGGTCAAAATCAAATCTGTAGCGGTAACCCCTTCTTTCAATTCACCTGTAAGCTTTACTCCGATTACTTCCGGTAGAGGCATAAAATAAGGCTGACCCAAAGCAACCGCTTCAGCCTCAATACCACCAACCCCCCAGCCAAGCACCCCAATGCCATTTATCATAGGGGTATGAGAGTCAGTCCCAACAACAGTATCAGGAAATACCAAATCTGCGCCGCCTACTTCATCTGTCATAGCTACTCTGCCAAGATATTCAAGGTTAACCTGATGGCAAATACCTGAATTTGGCGGGACAACTTTAAAGTTTTCAAAACTTTTCTGAGCCCATTTCAATAACTTGTATCTCTCGCTATTTCGGCTGTATTCGAGTGCAACATTCTTATCAAGAGCATCCGTTGCACCAAAATAATCTATTTGGACGGAGTGATCGCAAACAAGCTCAACAGGCACTTGCGGATTAATCATTGAAGCATCAAGTCCTTTTTCATGCACCGCATCCCTGAGCATAGCAAGGTCAACGACACAAGGGACACCTGTAAAATCTTGCATCAACACCCTTGCAGGATAATAAGGGATTTCAAAAGGCTTATCATATTTCCCTTTATAATTTAAAACTTCTTGAATATGCTCATCCGTGACGATTTTGCCGTCATAATTTCTCAACATGTTTTCAAGAAGCATCCTTATTGAAAACGGAAGATTTTTGACCTCAGGGGATAGCTCTGTAATGTCAAAATATTTATACTTTTTATTTTCATATTCAAAATATTTGATAAATTTTTCTTTTTCCATAATAATCTCCTCTGCTTAATTAGTTTACACTATTTTAAAATTATTATAACATAACCATAGAAAATAACAATTATATTTGGAGGCAGCATGTTTAGAGATATTAGCAAGTTTGAAATAAAAGGCTCAGCAAAAAATTTAAAGGGATTAATAAATGAGACCGAACAAAAAATTAACAAGCTTAAAAATAGTAGCATTGATGAGTCGTTTTTATTGAAATATCAGGAAATTACCTATCCCATAGGGTTAGAATTTACACCCCTTTCTCATTTCAATTCGGTAAAAAACAGTAAACTCACTCAAAAAGAGTATGCAAAGGCAATTAACTACCTTACTGATTTCCACACAAAGCTTTCTCAGGATGAAGATATTTACCAAAAGCTTAAAACTTATCAGAATCAATTTCAAATTGATACGGAAAAAAAGGAAGTGTTGACCAACTTAATAAGAGAGTATGAACTTTCAGGTGTAGGGCTTGAAGATACAAAGAAAAGCAGAATTAAAGAGATAAATTTAAAGCTCAGCGAGCTTACAAATAACTTTTTTCAAAATGTATTAAACGACACAAACAATTTTAAATTGCAAGTAAATGAGGCTGACATTAAAGATATGCCCGAGTCAGATAAAGCAGCATACAAAAAAGGGGAGCTATTTGAATTTACCCTCCATGCCCCAAGCTATATCTCATTTATGACATTCTGCAACAACAGAGAAAAAAGGGAAGTGATGTACAAACATTATTTTACAAGAGCAAAGCAAAACAGTGAAATTATCTCCGAAATACTCTCATTAAGAGATGAAATGGCCAAAATTCTTGGATTTAAAAATTATGCCGAGCTTTCCCTTGCCACAAAAGATGCAAAAACTCCGCAGCAAATTTTAGATTTTCTATACGAAATGATAGAGCCTTGCAAAAAAAAGGCGGAAAATGAATTGGCAGAATTGAAAGAAATTGCACATGAATTTGGGATAAAGAAGATAATGCCTTACGATACCGCATTTTTATCGGAAAAGTTAAAAATGAAAAAATTCGGATACAAGGATGAAGATTTTCGCGTGTATTTTGAAAAAGATAATGTCGTAAACGGAATGTTTGCCTTCTTGGAAAAATTCTTAGGTATCGTTTTTAAGAAAATAGATATCCCCCTTTGGCACAAAAAGGCAGAAGCATTCGATTTGAAAAAAAATGGTAAAGTCATCGGTAGACTTTACATGGATTTGGAGGCACGAAAAGGGAAAAGGGACGGGGCATGGATGCACGATTATGAAACTCGATTTAAAGATATGCAGGGGAATATTCATCTTCCGTCAGCCTTTGTTGTGGCAAATTTTCCAAAATCCACTTCAAAAATCCGCTCCCTTTTAAGACCTTCCGATGTAGAAACACTTTTTCACGAGATGGGGCACGCTTTACACCACCTTTTAAGTGATGTGGACAATCTTTTTGTCAGCGGCATAAATGGTGTAAAGTGGGATGTAGTGGAATTTCCATCACAGTTTCTTGAAAATTTTTACTTCGAAAGCAAAGTATTAGATATGATTGCGACTCATTACAAAACCGGTGAAAAAATGCCTGATGACATGAAAAAAACTCTGAAGAAAATGAAAAATTTTAACTCCGGGATAATGTTTTTGAGGCAACTTGAATTTGCCATTTTTGATATGGAAATTCACCACAAAAATATCACAAACTTTGAAGATGCTCATAACATTCTTAAAAAGATAAGGGGAAAGACTTCCATGTTTGAAGTGCCGGAATATGTTTTGTTTGAAAATCAATTTTCACATATTTTTTCAGGTGGTTACGCTGCCGGGTATTACAGCTACAAATGGGCTGAGAGGCTTAGTGCCGATGCATTTTATCTTTTTGTAGAAAATAATATATTTGATGCAAAACTTGCAAATAATTTTGTAGAAAAGGTATTGTCAAAAGGTGGCAGTATCAATATTACTGAAGCTTACGAAAAATTTGCAGGCAGAAAAGTTGATAATAATAATCTTTTAAAACTTTACGATATAATGTGAGGTAGCTATGGAATTTTCGTCAGCTTTTTTTATTAGTCTTCTTACTTTAAGTATACTGGAAATTGTCTTAGGTGTTGACAATATAGTAGTAATATCAATCCTATCCGGGAAGCTGCCCGAACATCAGCAAAAATTAGGACGCAAGTTGGGCATATCTTTGGCACTTATTACAAGAATACTTTTACTTTTAAGTATCACATGGCTGATGATGTTGACAAACCCTTTGTTTACAATATTTGACAAAGGTATATCCTTCAAAGACTTAATCCTTTTGGCAGGCGGACTATTTTTAATTTATAAAGGGACACATGAAATTCACAATCTTGTAGATGACGATAACAAGCAAGAAAAAAAAGATTTAAAACAGGTCACATTAGCCGCCGTAGTAGTCCAAATTGGGCTTTTTGATATAGTCTTTTCTCTTGATTCGGTCATCACTGCAGTGGGGATAGGTCACAATTTGGCTGCAATGATTGGGGCAATAATTATTGCAATGTTTGTAATGCTTTTCGCCGCTGAAAAGATAAGCCACTTTATTGATCAGCATCTTTCAATAAAAATGCTTGCCCTGAGTTTTTTACTTTTAATAGGTGTTACGCTTGTGGCCGAAGGGGCACATTTTCATATACCAAAAGGCTATCTCTATTTTGCAATGGGCTTTTCCGGCTTTGTAGAAACCATGACAATAATAGCGAAGAAGAAAACGAACTTAAATAACATTTAAACACAAAAAAATTGGAGATTGAAAATTTAAAAATTTTATGAAAAAAATATCTATGCTTAAGAAATTACTATTATTGTTACTGCTGCCAATTACGCTTTTTGCGGCCGGCCCGCTTGATGACTTATACGACTTTTTCCCGAAATCAAGTCAACTGCAAGGGGGGAATAAAAAATGGCTTTACACAAGTATAACGGAAAAAAGGAATGATGATTATGTCGTATTGTCAAGCACATACACATACTACAACGAACAAAATGAAAAAATATTGGGTATCAACAGAAACACAAACTTCATAGTTGATATTGCCATTTATTTTGCAAAAAATCCGACTGTTGCAAAATCTTTGTATAATAAAAATCTCCAAGAATCCAAGCTCCCTGTCAGGCGAGAAGTTGACTTTGGTGAAGAATCTACCGTGTCAATCAAGCCAATTTCACTTAAAGATTTTAAGGCTGAATACAATATTTTAATACTCAATAAGAATTTTTTAATTAGTATCAAGACAGACGATGGTTTTGCTCTCATGGAGTTTGCGGATTACTTTGATAAGATTGTTAAAAACTATATGCTTGCCAACATCGACAGGTTTTTTCTTGATAGATTCAAAATCAAACTTTCTTATAACGACAACAAGTTGTCCGAAGAAATTGTATCAACTAATACGGATGTAAGTACAATAATCATCAAAGGGAAAGTTATAGATAGCAAAGGAAAACCTGTTTTTAATGCCAAGCTAAGCCTTTTGGGTTACGGTTATGAAACTACGACTGATGAGAAAGGTGAATACCGCTTTGAAATAAAGACAAATACAAAAAATAAAAAATACATAGAATTTACAAAAAATTTTATACTTACCTCTCAGGAAGTCAAGCAAGAAACCCTGCCATTGGTGGCAAAAATCGAGATAAAACAAGCTCATAAAACCGAAAATGCAATAGTGAGAATAGACTCTGATAAGCTAACAGGAACTTTAATATCAGGCAACAGAATAAATAAACTTACAAATATAAAATACTATAACAATACTTTGAGTTTTGTCAGGGACTGCTCACCAAAAGGTTCTACATTTAAATGTAATCAGAAAATAGAATTTATCATAGTAAATAATAAAATAACAGGGACAGTTATAGGATTTGGCGGCAAAGGGACAATAGACGGTAAAATTTACAGTCAAATCAAAGAAAAAGCTTATTTTGTAAAAGATAAACTTTTGATTGAAAAAATAGAAACAGATAAATCACTAAATGTAAAACATATAGAAAAAAACAACTTGGTTATAAAAAATACAAATGATATAAAACAGTTTATCCATTTTACCTTAAAAGATTACACTCCTTCTCCGTTAGATATTTCATACGAACTAAAGCTTACAAAGCTACCTGGGCTTATGAGTCAAAAATCCGCACCACTATATCTTTTTGAAGGGGAAATCAAAGATAATAAATTAATCCTTAATAAAAAAAATGAAATTATTATCAAAAACACAGAACAGCCTGTCGGCTACTCATTCAAAATAGACTCTCCAGAAAAAGAGTATTTTATAGGTTTCCTACCTGAGTACAGCTTTAAAGAGTCGATTTTATTCTCATTTGAAACTGCCATAGACACCCTTGCACCAAAATTAATAGTAAAGTCTTTTGGAGATGAATCTTCAGAACAAAAAATTGATTTTACAATTCAAAAAAGTGATAAAGATTTTGCCTCTACCACAAAAGAGATTAAAGGGGATAAAAAACCTGATACTCTCTTAAAATTAAAGGGGGTAAAAGGGGGAATAACTGATATTGAGATATCTCTCATAGGTAAATTTAAATATTACTGGTCAACAATGCCAAATAAAATACTCCCCGTACCTGTAGTCTTGCTGAAAGGAAAAGTTGTCAATTCTCAAAATGGGCTTTTTAATGTAATAGTATCGGAAAATGATGAACTATTAATATATTTAGGTTATCCTTCATGGGTAAGCTTTGACAACAGTCTTATCAATATTACTCTGACGATAGATGGTAAAAAGGTTGAATTAAGTAAGAAGATAACTACATTAGAATAAAATCAAAGGAGGCGATTTTGAGCCAATACAGTGAGTATATCGGGCTTATCTTATTTATAGGCTTGATAATAGTCTTAAGCCTTTTCAAAGGTGGCGGCTGAGCTGCCGATTCATGCAGTATCGAGGATCGATACAAAAAGGAAACAAAAAAGAAAGATAAAAAAAAGGGGAGATAACTCCCCTTTTTTTATTTAATATCTGTAATGGTCAGGTTTATATGGCCCTTCAATTGGCACGCCAATATACTCAGCCTGCTCGGGAGTAAGTTTTGTCAGCTTGACTCCAATCTTCTCCAAGTGAAGCCTTGCAACCTCTTCATCAAGTTTTTTAGGCAATACGTAAACTCCGGGCTTGTAATTATCCCTGTTTTTCCATAAATCTATCTGAGCAAGGACCTGATTGGCAAAGCTGTTGGACATTACAAATGACGGATGACCGGTAGCACAACCAAGATTTACAAGCCTGCCCTCTGCAAGCAAGAAAATTTCATGACCGTCAGGAAAAATATATTTATCCACCTGAGGTTTTATATTCACCTTCTTTATACCTGGGTAATTATTTAATTTATCCACCTGAATTTCATTATCAAAGTGTCCGATATTACACACTATTGCCTGGTCTTTCATCTTTTCCATATGCTCTATTCTAATAACATCCTTATTCCCGGTAGTAGTCACATATATATCCCCAATGCCAAGAGTATCTTCAACAGTCTTAACCTCATAACCTTCCATAGCTGCCTGAAGGGCACAAATAGGGTCAATCTCTGTTACAATAACTCTTGCACCTTGCCCTCTTAAAGACTGGGCAGACCCTTTACCTACATCTCCATAGCCGCACACAACGGCAACTTTGCCCGCAACCATTACATCTGTTGCCCTCTTGATACCGTCAATCAAAGACTCTCTACAACCGTAAAGATTATCAAATTTCGATTTGGTAACAGAATCATTTACATTTATCGCAGGAATTAAGAGCTCACCTTTTTGCATCATCTGATAAAGTCTATGGACACCTGTCGTAGTTTCCTCTGAAACACCTTTAAGCTCTTTAATCATTTCAGTCCACTTTGTAGGGTTTTCCTTCAATATAAGTTTTAATCTCTTTAATAGTTCAGCTTCATCTTCACCGTGAGCCTCTTTTTCAAGGATTGACGCATCCTTTTCAGCCTTTACACCAAGATGCACCATAAGTGTGGCATCGCCGCCGTCATCCACAATAAGCTGAGGACCTTTTCCGCCCTTGAAAGTCAGAGCTTGCTCAAGGCACCACCAATACTCTTCCAATGTCTCCCCTTTCCAAGCAAATACAGGAACACCACTTTTGGCAATCGCTGCCGCCGCATGGTCTTGAGTCGAAAAAATATTACAGCTGCACCACCTAACATCAGCGCCTAAATCTACTAAAGTCTCTATCAAAACGGCAGTCTGTATAGTCATATGCAATGAGCCTGTTATCCTGACACCTTTTAACGGCTTCTCAGCGCTATATTTTTCCCTGATAGCCATAAGACCTGGCATCTCATGTTCGGCTATCTCTATCTCTTTGCGACCCCAATCAGCTAAATTTAAATCTTTTACTTTGAAATCCATTCATTTCCTCCAAATCTAATCTAAAACTTTTTAATAGGCTCAAAAGCCTTGGTAATAGGTAAATTAAGGTTACTCCTTGACAATTCAAGCCTGCTTATATTTTTAATCTCAACCACATCTCCATTGTTGTCATATATAGTCAATTTGTACGCCTCAACTGACCTGTCATTATAGAAATCAAACACCATAAAAGACAAAACTATAAAAAAGGCCACATACCAATATTTCATGTATTCTCCGCCAAAATACTTGTTAAATCTTTTCATCACACTCTCCTGATATTTACAAATGTATCATAGTAAGAAACAGCCATATTTGCATCTGTCTGCACCATCTTAGTTAAGATATTGGGTGTTTCCCCGAAATAGTTTCTGCTCTTATAAATCATTATATACCCTTTTGCAACCTTATCCGATATTTTAGCCTTTATTTTTAGTTGCCCGAGCTCATTAAAAAGTTCAACAGTTTCACCGTCACTAATCCCATTAGCTTTGGCATCATATTCTGAAATATGCAAATAATCCTCTTTAATAGGGGTATCTGATAATTGTGAGTTTAGATAAAGGGTATGGGAATTTGTTATCATCCTCAATCCTTTATCTAAGAATGGAAGTAAAAGCTTAATCTCTTTATCATTAAATTTTCTAAGTATTGGTTTTTTATCATATTTCATTTCATCAACACTTTTAATCTCCATATCAAGTCCGAGTCTGTTTGACAGCTCTTTAACTACATCCGTATCTGAAATACCATCCAAATATTTTTCCCTTTTATTTATAATTTCGTCAAAAAAATAGCTCCCCAAAATATCATCTTGAGCAAACATTCCGCCCACTTTTACAAAAATATCGGCTAATTTTACCGTCTCTGTTATATTCGTATCTACCACTACCAATTTGTTTTCTTCTAAACATCTCCTTAAAAATAAACTTTCCGGATAAGTGACAACTGGATTTGCACCGACAATCACAATAAGGTCGAAAAAATTTTCCTCTAACTTTTCATAAAAATCTTTTATCGTAATTTTATTTTTCTTTTCAACATTTATTCCTGAAATATGTGCGCTTGATGCTTTACCGTAATATAGGTTATCAATGTTGCCTGTATAGTATGCAAGCCTGTTAATCCATTGAACAGCATTTTTCCCGTTTGAATACCTTTGAAGCCCAAATCCTGTGATAAATCCCGTTTTCCCCACTTGTATTTTGCTCTTTAACAGCTCTATGTCATCTTTGGAAATACCTGTTATTTGGACAGTTTGCTCAAGATTAACTTTACTTTCTACGTAACCTAAGCTACCCAAAATATAATTACAAAGCACACCGTCCGAAGCCGGATTGATTCTTATATATTTGCCAGCTAATTTGGTTGTCTCGCTTTTTACCGGATCAATGTAAATTATCTCTTTCTTAATATTTTTTAAAAATGCATAAAGGTGCTGATTTGTAACTCTGGCATTTCTGCCAAATATTATAATTGTATCAACATTTTTTAAATTTTCTACTGAAGGATTTGTGCATACACCAAAATCTTCTTCGTGAGCCACCACACCTGTCTCATCACAAGGATTGTCTGATACAATGTAACAGTTTTCAAACTTGCTAAAAAGGCAGTCCCAATATTTCATTTTATAGCCGAGACTGCCGGAACCTCTCAAATACAATATTTTTTTGGAAGCCCTTAACATCTCAGACATTTTGTCAATTGCAGCATTGTAGTCACATTCAACTTTTGAATTATTTTTCTTGTAAAAACAGGAAGACCTTTCTGACTCTCTTTTATAAAATTTTCTCAATTTACTGCAAAAAAACGGATACTCATCAAATGAGTTTGCTACCGGACTGAAGCTACCATCTTTCAAAATCTCAAAACTACACCCGTCAGGGCAATCTTTGGAACAAAAATATTTCATTTACAATTCCTTAAATTTTATAATATAAAAAGCAATGATTGATATTATTTTTTTAGTTTTACCAATATTTATTGTTTTGGCAACAGGAAACATTCTTTATAAATTAAAATTTTTCGATCAGCATTTTATGTCTGCAGCAAACAAGCTTATCTTTTATTTTCTATTGCCCGTTTTACTTTTTTATAAAATTGCAAATGCAAATATTAAAAGTTATTCCCTATCATATCTACTTACAATAATGGGATTAACCATAATTGCAATGTTTGTCATAAGTTTTGTCTTAGGCAAAATCTTTAAATTTAAGAAATCTTCCATCGGCACATTTGCAATGAACAGTTTCAGGGCAAACTACGCATATATGGGTCTTCCCGTATGTTACTATGCATTTGGCGAGAAAGGGCTTACAATTGCAAGTATACTTATGGCTTTTATCGTGCCTTTAGTCAATTTGATGTCGGTAATAAGTTTGACACTTACCTCAAATTCAAAAATGAATTTAAAAACATTTATCAAAAACACGCTCTTTAATCCTTTGGCTGTTGCTTGTATTTTAGGGATACTGTTTTCTGTTTTATCCATAAAAATTCCAATATTTATAAATAAATCTCTTGAATTAATAAGCAATGTCACACTTCCACTCGCACTTTTCAGTATAGGGGCAACTCTTGATTTTAAAAAGGTAAAAGGTAATATTGCAATTATATCATTTAATGTTTTTCTAAAACTTATTATACTGCCATTAATTGCACTTGCCCTGCTGAAGATTTCTTCCAGTTCAATGACATTTGCATCAAAGATATTGGTAGTGATGCTTTCTTCCCCTGCTGCAACGGTCAACTATATTTTAGCTTCCGAAATGGGTGGTGATAAAGATTTGGCAAGTAGCGTAATAATATTAAGTAGTGCACTTTCTATATTTTCTTTTGTTTTTTGGATTTCAGTTCTTTAATTTAGACTTGTTTTGATGATTCGTACAAGTTTATTTCATCTTCTAATTGACGTTTACAGGATTCACAAAGTCCGTGAGTAAAATTAGGGATACCTTCTTCATCAAAAATTTTGAGATTATTTATAGCATGTTCTATTTCAATAAACTTATCATTAACAAGGATTTTATTGCACCAAGCACACATTTTATACAGTTTTGAAGATTGAGTAAAATCCTTTAAACTTTTTTCTCTTTTAGTTTGCTTAGTCAAGATGTGCTCTAATTTAATTTGCCCATTATTTAGTGGAATGATATTTAGCTCAAAATATCTGATATAATCATCATTATCACATCTATAAGTCGTAGAAAATATTTTTTTGTTTGCTCTTACTTTGCTAAACATATTTTTTAATATTTTTATAAGGATTTCATCATATGAAAAATCAAAATAATTTTTACCTATTACATTATCTTTAACATTCTTAGTTTCAATGATGTAGTTTTGTTCATCAAGAATATAAATTTCAGTCATATTAAATTTTATATCAACTTTATTTTTGCGTCAATAAAATAAAAAGGCCGACTTTGAAAGTCGGCCTTATCTATTTTCTTAGTACATTCCGTCCATGCCACCCATTCCTGGCATACCGCCCGGAGCAGGAGCTTCTTTCTTCTCTGGAATTTCTGTAATTGTGGCTTCAGTAGTAATCATAAGTCCTGAAACTGAAGCAGCATTTTGTAATGCACTTCTTGTAACTTTAGTAGGATCGATTACACCGGCTTCAATCATATTTGTATATTCTTCAGTAGCTGCGTTAAAACCAAAAGCAACGTTATCATTCTGAACTATCTTATCAACAACAATAGAACCTTCAAACCCTGCGTTTTCAGCAATCTGCCTAATTGGATATTCAAGAGCTTTTCTGATAATCTCAACACCAATTTGCTCATCACCAACAAGCTTTAAGTTATCAAGTGCAGCTCTAGCTCTGATAAGTGCAACTCCACCACCAGGAACTATACCTTCTTCCACAGCAGCTTTAGTAGCATTAAGAGCATCCTCTACCCTTGCTTTCTTTTCTTTCATTTCTGTTTCAGTAGTAGCACCAACTTTGATTACTGCCACACCGCCAACAAGTTTGGCAAGTCTTTCTTGAAGTTTTTCTCTATCGTAGTCAGAAGTTGTTTCTTCGATCTGCTTTTTAATCTGGTTAACTCTTGCCATAATGTCGTCAGAGCTACCTTCACCTTCAACAATTGTAGTATTTTCTTTATCTACAACTATTTTCTTAGCTCTACCAAGATCTTCTAACTTAACATTGTCAAGCTTGAGACCAAGGTCTTCACTGATTACCTGACCGCCGGTAAGAACAGCAATATCTTTTAACATCTCTTTTCTTCTATCACCAAAACCCGGAGCTTTAACAGCAGCACAGTTTAATGTTCCTCTTAGCTTGTTTACTACAAGTGTTGCAAGAGCTTCACCTTCTATATCTTCAGCAATGATTAAAAACTGAGCGTTTTGTTTTGCAAGCTGCTCAAGTATTGGAAGAAGATCCTTCATGCTAGTAATCTTCTTTTCACAGATGAGGATATAAGCATTTTCAAGAACTGCTTCCATTGTGTCAGGATTAGTTACAAAATATGGTGATAGATAACCTCTATCAAACTGCATACCCTCAACTACATCAAGAACAGTATCAGTTGATTTGTTTTCCTCAATTGTAATAACACCATCTTTACCAACTTTATCCATTGCATCAGCAATAATATCGCCAATCTCTTTATCATTATTTGCAGAGATTGTACCTACCTGAGCAATCTCAGTTTTATTTTGAATTGGCTTTGAAATTTCTTTTAATTTAGCTACAACAGCTTCAACAGCCTTATCAATACCTCTTTTAAGCTCCATTGGGTTTGCACCGGCTACTACGTTTTTCATACCTTCTCTGTAAATAGCTTGAGCCAATACAGTTGCTGTTGTAGTACCGTCACCGGCAACATCACTTGTCTTAGATGCTACCTCTTTAACCATTTGTGCGCCAAGATTCTCAATTGGATCTTTAAGTTCGATTTCTTTAGCAACAGTAACACCATCTTTAGTTACAAGTGGTGAACCGAATTTTTTTTCAATAACTACATTTCTTCCTTTTGGTCCTAAAGTGACTTTTACAGCATTAGCAAGCTTGTCAACACCTCTTAAAATCGCCTGCCTAGCCTCATCACCGAATGTTATAGCCTTTGCCATAATCTATCCTCCTTAATATTATTAATTATCCAATAATTCCTAAGATATCATCTTCTCTCATAATAAGATATTCAACGCCGTCAATCTTAACATCAGTACCGGCATATTTGCTGAAAAGAACCTTGTCACCTACTTTTACAGTAAGCTCAACCTTAGTTCCGTTGTCCAACACTTTTCCCGGACCAACAGCAATAACTTCACCTTCTTGTGGTTTTTCCTTTGCAGTATCAGGGATAATAATTCCTGAAGCTGTTTTCTCTTCAGCTTCAATACGTTTAACAAGTACTCTGTCCTGAAGTGGCTTAATGTTTGCCATTTTGACCTCCTTGATATTATTTATATTAATGTTATTAGCAGTCATCTATACCGAGTGCTAACAGTGTTTATATATATAAATTACGGTCAAAAAAATCAAGAGTTTTTTTTAAAACCTTTTGGTTAAAAATCCATTTGCACCGTAATTCAGAGTTTGTTTTTGCATTTTATAATTTTTTGTTTTAACATTCTATTGTGACTATTATGAAAGATAACAAACAGCTCAGCCCACACAAAATTGTCGCAGGTGGTTTTTTTGCTCTTTTTCTTGCAATGGCAGTAGGAAGATTTGCATTCACACCTATCTTGCCAATCATGCAGTCAAACTACGGCTTTTCAAATACCATTGCAGGAAATATAGCCTCAATAAATTACCTTGGTTATCTCTTAGGTGCAATACTTTCAAAGTATGTTAAAAATAATAATACTCAGTATGCAATATATAAAGTCAGCTTGATAATATGCATATTATCAACTGCGGCAATGACCTTTTCACACACTATATTTTCATGGTATTTTTGGAGATTTATCATAGGCATTGCCAGCGGATTCCTAAATGTACTTGGGGTAGCTTTTGTTCTTCAGAGTCTTGCTTTGCTTGGAAAATCCCATATTTCAGGTTGGATGTTTTGCGGTGTAGGGACAGGAATTGCACTGACAGGCATAGCAGTCCCTGCCCTTAACACAATACTAACTGCTGACCAAATATGGTTAGGGCTTTCTGTATTAAGTATTATACCATTTTACTTTGGTTGGACTGCCGTTAAAAAGGTTGAACTACAACATAATCTATCAACAACAGCATCAAATAATAAAAACCCTATGATTAAGAAATTATATATCTCATATTTTTTAGAAGGTTTTGGTTACATAATTACCGCAACATTTATTGTAAGCATACTGACAAAAACACTCAACTCTATTTACGCTGCAAATGTTTCATGGATATTAATCGGAATATCTGCTGCTGTTACCACACTGATATGGCCTAAAATATCAAATAAATTTGGTGCCCGCAAATCTTTAATTACAGCTTTTTTAATCCAGAGTGTTGCAATAATACTCCCTCTAATGATACCAAATACTTTTGGCTATATCATCAGTGCTATCGGCTTTGGAGGAACATTTTTAGGAATTGTTGCTATGACGCTAAGTTACGGCAGGGAGATATCACCTCAAGCTTCAAACAAAGTAATTGGAGATTTGACTATACTTTTTGGGATAGGGCAAATAATTAGCCCTGTTATCGCAGGTTACCTTGCCGACATTTATGGAAACTTTAACATATCTATCATAATCGCATTCTTTTCAGTGATTTTGGCAGCTATCATCCTGCTACCAATGGGAAAATTTATGAATGAGCAAAAACTTCAATCAAAATAATAAAGTTAATCAGAATCAGTAATAAGGTTAAAGCCCATTTTCTGTAGTTTTTTGGAGGGCCGGCAATATATTCTTTCCAATCGCCATTTTTGACCCTTTTTGCAGTCAATTTAATTAACGGTTTTACAAAAGGGTGAGCGGTAAAAACTCTTGCATACTTTACGCTTCCATCGGCCAACTTTACAGGTAACAACTCCTCTCTATAGTAAGTAAAAAAGGAATATACCCCTTCATAATTTCTCAATTTTATCATTGTATCCTTATCTACTTCAAAAAGCTCACCGTGAATGTCTTTACCATTTTTAGATTTAGTGACAACAGGATATCCAGAATTGGTCTGATACATTTTCCCTTTTATACTTCCATTACCCAAAAATACTGCATTTTTAAGATACTTCTCATAACCTATAAAACCACGCATGAGAGTACCATATGTAAATACAGTAAATGTACTACTTTCCATTCATGCTCCTATTATTGAACAGTTGTACTGATAAAGATCCTTTATTTTTAAAATTATAGCCTCTTTGTATTTTATTGGAAGGCTTTTTTCAAAATCAAGCCCCTTTTTTAATATTTCAAACATCCTATCAGCGTCAATCTTTCTATAATCTGGATTTTCACCCCATTTTTGAATATTGTAAGAAAAAGGGAGTATTTCATCAAACTGAAAAAGATTCTTAAACGCAATAAAAACAAAAATCGAGGGTTCATACACACCTCTTTTTACAAAATCTCTACAAAGCCTCATATTTGAAAACTCAATCGTATCAACCCATTTTCCATCATTTTTCCTCTTCCTACTTAGAAAAATATCCTTCATATTCTTTTCCATTATCCTTGCCTCAAAAACCTTGGAGCCAACCCTGATAAATTGACCTGTACACATAAGGATAAATATAGATTCTTCAAAACCTATCTTTGGCCTTTTTATATTATCTTCTGGAGATTCCAACGTAACATGCAGACTATGCGGTTTGACCGGAGTAAACCTTATAGCCTCCTCAATTAGTCTTGCAGCAAACTGAGGACTGTTTGTAAGTGGCAAAGAAGAAGCCAAAGTAGAATCCGGGCGAGTAAATGTATATTCCAAAAACCCACCTTTTTTAATGAGCTGTTTAAAAGGGATTTCCGAGTCAATATATGCTCCGAATCTCCACAAAAACTTTTTTAAATGGTAGTGATGATACTTGGAAAAATTATGCAAAGGGTCACCCTCTTCCGATGCAAAAAATTTTCCAGCCTTCGGGCCGACATTTGTAAATTCAAGCTCAATTCCTATAGGCGTATTGCTGTGAATGAAGGAGATATATTTGCTATCCGATTCAACATAAGCAAAAAACTCTTCAACCTTTTCATTTATCTTAAAAATCATGTCACTTATAAAAATATCCCTACTAATTTTAATATTAAAATATCTCATATGAGAATTATACGCTCTCAGGGCATAGTATGTAGCCGGGGCAAACACCGAATATTTATTATTCAAAAAATGGCATTTTTTGCTTAACCACCTTTCATAGTGGCGAGCCAAAAGATTTACCGTAAAAACTGCCGCCAATATCTTCAAATATCTCAAATACCACGATTCGTTCCTGAAATACCTTTTATTAAAAAAGTATTTTATTTCATCATCACAATCATTTTTGATATATTTAAAAGCAGATTTACTATGCCTTATTTTATAATATTTATAACCGTTCAATAGGTAGTATAATAATGTTTTATTATTCATATAAAATAATAGGATAGCCTAATTAATTTGTCAATTGACTATAAGAAATAAATTAATTTACCCTTTTTATTTTTATATTGTATTCCACGCAAAAGTGGTTTAATAACTGCTGAACTTTAATATATTTTTATCAGGAGAAGATATGAAAATAATTGCCCACAGAGGAGCTTCTTTTTATGCACCTGAAAATACAATGTCTGCCTTCAAACTAGCTATGGAATATGGAGTAGATGGTATAGAAATGGATGTTCATGTCACAAAAGACGGTAAAATAGTTGTTATTCATGATGATACAACCGGCAGAACAGGTACTCAGAATTTGGAAATTAAAACAAATGATCTTGAAACTTTAAAAAAAGTTGATGTAGGGAGTTGGTTTGATACAAAATACCAAGGGGAACAAATACCTATTTTGGATAACCTTATAAAAGAAGTACCTTCTAAATTTGAACTCTATATTGAAATAAAATCTGAACCAGATACTGTGCCAATATATTACGATTTTTTCTCTGACCACAAAGAACTAAAAAATAGAGCTGTTATTTTTGGGTTTAACTATAACGTGATGACAAAAATAAAAAAGCTACTTCCTGATTTTACTGTATTATGGATAGTTGAATACGGATACAATGTACCAATCTCAAGCAAAATGTATGATGATGTGTATGGAAAGATTACAGATGCTAACCTCAACGGTATCTCGACTCATGCAGACCTGACTCATTGTTCAAACATGGAAAAAGCAATTAAAAAACATGACTGGATTTGGAACGTGTGGACGGTCGATAACCCACATCTTGCCAAACAATTAATGAATTTAGGGGTGGCAACTCTAACTACAAACAGGCCGGACTGGATTATGAAGCACCTCTTTGCCTAATCTTTATTTTTACTAAAATAAAGATTTATCAGTGCAAGAAAAGAAGTAAATACTATCATTAAGAATGATATTGCATTTATGACGGGAGTACTCCCATCCCTAACCTGTAAATATAGATTAATCGGCAATGTCGGCTCAGAGCCCACCAAAAATAGTGTAGTATTAAAGTTTTCAAAACTCATCAAAAATGCGACCGTGCCGGCACCAATTAATGAAGGTTTTAAATATTTTAATGTTATATACCATATGACCTGCAATCTATTTGCTCCAAGGTTAAGTGCAGCCTCTTCAAGTGTCCTATCAAATTTTTTAAGTCTTGCTGACACAACAAGCACTACAAATGTTGTAATAAATGAGAATTGTCCAAGCACTACAAGCCAAAAGCCCGGTGCAAAAAGTGGAGCTTCAAAACCTAACCTTTCCTCAATAAAAAGGCCGACAGAGTTACTTGCCAAAAGGATAGAAATACCAAGAATAACTCCAGGTATTACAAGTGGCGCAAGAGTTAAAAAATAAAGAGCCTGCTTAAATTTAAATTCCTCTTGTTCAAATAAAAATGCACCGAAAGTTCCCACTATTAATGACAATATGGATACAATAACTGCTGTCTTTACACTGGTAAATATGCTTCTTAGATTGTTAGCATCATGGAAAATCCCTACTCGATGGGCATCATTTGCAAAAAACCAGTCCAATGTAACACCATTCCAAGGAAGGCTTGGAAAATCGGAATTATTAAAGGCCAACACACATGTCACAACAAGGGGTGCAAACAAAAATGTGTAAAATAGTATTACAAAAAGCACAAATGTAAAATTGTATTTTTTAGACCTCGGTAAACTGCGTATCATTGGACTACCTTACTTAAATTTTGTCTGGTCACCTTCAAGCCTAACCAAATTATTACAGTAGACAACACTAACAGAAGAAAACCGAAAGCAGCTCCCTGATTCCAATTAAAGCTTGCGATAAACTGAGTGTAAATCTGCTCCGTAAACCACAACGAATTTTTACCGCCAATCAGGTTTGGCGTTAAATAGTTACCCAATGTTAACATAAAAACAACTATTGCACCCGATGTAAGTCCCGGTTTTGAGTGAGGAATAATTATTTTAAATACAATATCCTTGGTGGAAGCTCCCAAATCGTATGCAGCTTCTATTAAATGGTCATCAAGACTCTCCATTACGGATATTAAAGGGACTACCATAAAAAGCATAGATGTATAAACTAAAACCATAACCATTGACACGTCATTGTATAAAAGCTCTATAGGTTTATTAATAAGTCCTAACTTCAGTAAAAAATGGTTTACCACACCACTTTCTCTCAACAAAATCATCCATCCGTAAACCCTCACCAATTCACTAACCCAAAACGGCATTAAGAGAAGTATAGACAAAAACTGGCTTAACTTTGTATTCACTACCTTTGTTATGTAAAAAGCAATCGGCAAAGATATAATTGCAGTAATGACGGTAACTATTATGGAATAAATGGCAGTCCTTACAAATGTCAGCCAATATATGGGCTCAACAAAAAAATTTTTATAATTGGCAAAACTAAATGTGGGCTTACCATAAATGTTTTCAGATTTAAAAGACATTAATAATAAATCAATATGCGGAATTACTATTAACAAAAACAACCATAAAATAACCGGAATCAGAAAAATATAAAAACCTAATTTTGCATGTTTCATCAGGCATTTCTCTCAAAAGCTATAGAGTTTTCAGGATACCAACCAATCTCAATTTCGTTACCCGGTCTAATATAATCAAACTGCTTGTTTTGCGGAAGTGCCACTAATATTTCGTTATTGGCATCTTTAATAGATGTTAAAAGTCTGCTGTTTGCTCCATCAAACAAAATCGCTTTAACTTTTACCTTTAAACGATTGAGTTTCTCCAAGTCCTTTGAAGGCTCAATCAAAAATGCCTCTGGCCTAACAAAGAAATCACACTCTTTTTTGTTAATAGACTTCAGAGTTTTCACTAAAAATTCATGATTATTATTTGTAGTAATTTTTGCGAACCCATCGCTTTGATTAACCACGTAACCTTCCCACTTGTTATTATCGCCGACAAATTGTGCCACAAAAGATGTTTGAGGATGATGATAAAGGTTTGCGGGGGTATCAAGCTGTTCAAACTCTCCTCCATTCATTACAGCCACATAATCGGACATAACAAGTGCTTCCGACTGGTCATGAGTTATGTAAACAAAGGTCGTGCCGACTTCATTTTGAAGTTTTTTAAGCTCTACCTTCATCTTTTCTCTAAGCTTTAAATCAAGAGCTCCCAAGGGCTCATCCAACAACAATACTGAAGGCTCTAAAACCAGACACCTTGCAATTGCAACCCTCTGTTTCTGACCACCGGAGAGCTGTTGTACCGCTTTTTTCTCAAAACCCGGCAACCCGACCCTTTCAAGAATATTTTTGACCTTTTTCTTAATCTCAGTATTAGGAACTTTTTTTCTTTTTAAGCCAAAAGCAATATTTTCCTCTACATTCATCATAGGGAACAGTGCAAGATTTTGAAACACAAGATTAACAGGTCTTTTGTTAGGAGGAAGTCCGTTTACTAATTTCTCCCTTATAAATATTTCACCTTCGGTAGGCTCAATAAACCCTGCAATCATCCTTAAAAGAGTTGTCTTACCACAACCGGAAGGACCTAAAATAGAGAAAAATTTCCCTTCCTCTACCGTAAAACTAACCTTCTTTACCGCTTCAAATTCACCAAACTTTTTAGTCACATTTCTAACATCTAAATCATATTTCATAAACTTATCCATAAAATAGGCAGACCTTAGTCTGCCTATCATTTCATTATTATCTTGCTGATTTTACTTTATCTAATATTTTTGCTTCTATTGATTCTATATTTGACGGAACTGGGGGATACCATTTGATGTTATCTATGGCTTCCTGAGGAAAAGAACGCTTAAGATTGTCTTTTACATCAGGATTTAGAAACTCCGCAGCATCCTTTGAAGCTGTAAAATACCCTTCGGTATTTGTAAAGTAAGCAGCATTTTCCGGCCTAAGTATAAAATTAATCCACTTATAAGCGGCATCAATATTTTTAGCTTTAGCAGGAATCGCAAATGTGTCAATCCACCCTAAAGCGCCGCTTTTTGGAGCAACAAAATCTATATTCGGGTTGTCCTGATGAAGTTTCCAACCTCCACCATCCCAGCCCATAGCCACGTAAACTTCTTCAGATCTTAAAAGCTGCAATAATGCATCCCCATTGGTCCAATAATTTTTGACGATATTCTTTGCATCAATCATCTTTTGTCCAACCATTTCCATCAGCTCTTCATAAGCTTTTGGGTCATTATAAAGTGCAAAAGGATTTTTGCCCATCGCAAAAGCAAGGGCTATTAATGTAGGTCTTTTGAGTCTGTAACTGACCCTTCCTTCATACTTTGGATTTAAAAGATCTGTATAATCGCTTGCCTCAGGTGCATATTTTTTATTCACAATCAAGCCGGATGTCCCCCAACAGAAAGGGACAGCATAAGAGTCTTTTCCAACCTTAGTATTGTCTTTTACAGCTTTGAGCATTGATGGTATAATTTGTTCGGATTTTATTTTTAAGTAATCGAGAGGTTTGTAAATTTTGTATTTCTCCTGGACTGAAGATATCCTGTCTTGACTAGGCTGAGCCAAATCAAAGCCTGCACCCCTTGTTGCCCTTAGTTTTGCAATCATTTCCTCATTGTTAGAGTATGTCACTTCAACCTTAATCCCTGTTTCTTTTTCAAATTTTTCAATAAGCGCATTAGGAGCATAACCTTTCCATGTTAACAACCTTAAAGTCCCTTCTGCAAAAACTGATGAAACACCAAACACAAAAACCAACAACAGCATTAGACATCTTTTCATAAGCATCCTCCTTTTCAGTTTAAAAACAGAACATCTTTTTACTATTTCTCTTAAGCGTATAAGTCAAGGATTATTTAAGCTTATCCCCAAATAAAGTGCATCTCTACTTTTAACTTGTTGATAAAAAAGACCACGAATCTACTTTCTGGATAATATCAATACACCGGCACTAAACATTGTAATACCTGCAAGTTTATTAAAAGCAGTTGTTGCCGTATCACCTCTAAGAAATTTGCTTACATAAAAAGATAAAAAAGCATAAAACAGCATAACGGCTGATAATACTGTCGAAACTATAGTAATTACTAAAATTATATCGACTATCGTCAGCATATTAAAATCTATAAATGTGGGTAAGAAACTCATATAAAAAAGTATTACCTTAGGATTACCTAACGTTATAAACAGACCGCTGAAAAAACCAGCCCTATTGCAATTTTTCCTAACAGCAGAATTTGATTTTTTTGAAAAGAAAAGTTTTATACCTAAAAAACACAAATAAGCTGCACCAGCATATTTTATGACAAGAAATAAAAACCAAAGTGTTTCCGCAATGATAGTAAGCCCAAAAAGTGCAAAAGTAAGAAAAAGTATATCCCCTGCCACAATACCCAAAACAGTTGGAATCGTATTTTTAAAACCATGAGCAATGGATTTTGAAACTACAGCATACACCCCTGGACCAGGGACAACTGCAAGAATAAATGTTGCTAACGCAAGGCCAAATGCAGTCAGTAAAGACATAAACTTCCCCTATAAATCAGACCAGCCAGAAATATTGTCAGCACCAGCATCACGTTGACTAATATTAAGATCTCCAGCCACATGCCCTATCCCTAATTCTCTTTTAACAATTTTAGGCATATGGGAAGTCGTAGCATAGCCTATTGTCCCTTTCTGATTGATACCGCCAAGCACGTAATTATTACAATTATTGATAGAAAAAAATGAACAGCTGGCAGAATTGTAATATATTAGGCTCACTCCACTTGAAGTAGCAATATCTATTATATCTCCACTACCCAAAGTCTGGGAAAAGACCAATGCAGGTAAAAAAGTAAACCATAAAAATACAATAAATTTCATATGTCTATCTTTCCCCAATATGGATAATAATTTTTCTCTGAATAAAATGCATCCAGGTCAGTCTTTGCATTTTTATATCCGTAAGCGTAGCAGTATTAGCCGCCTTTATCCTTGTCTTAGAGTATTGGGGAATCGCGATGGCAACAAGTATTGCAAGTATTGCAACTACTGTCAAAAGTTCAATTAAAGAAAATCCTCTATACAAAACATCGCCCCTAAGTCTTTATTAAATTATACCACTAAGGAAAGAATTTACAAGGCAAAGAGGGATAAAAACTTTAGTTGATTAAAAAAAGAAAACTCCCCGGGACGGACTCGAACCGCCAACCTAGTGGTTAACAGCCACCCGCTCTGCCGATTGAGCTACCGGGGAACTTAAGCAGGAGAGATATATAGCAACATTGACTAAAAGTGTCAACATTTTTTTTCGTTTTTTTTAAAGGTATTTAAACATCAAAATTGACAAGCTTGACTTCCTCTTCCAACATTATCCCTGTTTCTTTATAAACCTTATCCTTTACATATTGGATAATATTGTAGATGTCGGTGCTTGTGGCTCCACCCAAATTAACAATAAAATTTGCATGTTTTTCGGAAACTTTTGCATTACCTATCCTGTAGCCTTTCAGACCGCAACTTTCAATCAAAGTGCCAGCGAAATTACCTTTCGGTCTTTTAAAGACAGAGCCACAGCTCGGATAATCAAGAGGCTGCTTTGACTCTCTTTTAGAAAGGATTTCCTCTCTTTTGTATAAGTTAGCACCTTTACTCAGAAAAAAACCTGCCTCAACAACTATTTTCTTATCTAACCCTGAGCTTCTGTACTTAAAATTTATTTCATTCTTTTTTAGTAGTATAGTTTTACCCGACATATCAACTATTTTTACATAATTGACAACATCTTTTATCTCCCCATCAAATGCACCGGCATTCATAAAAACCGCTCCCCCTACACTGCCGGGAATACCTGACAGCTCTTCGATACCACCCAAATCATTTAAAATGGAGAATTTTACTATATCATCAAGCAAACAACCTGCACCACTGACAAGCATATTGCCATCTATAAAAACATATCTGTTAAGATTTTTTAGGCTAAGCACTACCCCGTCAAAGAAATTATCAGAAAATAGCACATTACTCCCTTTGCCAAGGATAAAAAACTTCTCATTTTTTATATATTGTATGGCTTCTATCAAATCTTGTGTAGTATAAGGCTCTAAAAAAAGTTTTGCATCTCCACCAGTCATATAGCTTGTATGGTTTGACAACGGCTCATTTTTAATTATTCTCATTTTTTGGTAATCCCCGCATCTTCAAGAGCTTTTGTGCATTTGCATTCATCCGTATTCGGGATATTTTTACTATACAACTCTAAAATTTCTTTTAATTTTTCTTCACTCTTCTTTATTGTTTCTATTACTTCTGAGGTTGTCAGTTTATTTTTCGAAATACCAGCAGCAAAATTAGTCACAATACTCACATTTGCATAACAAATCTCAGCTTCCCTTGCCAGCGTTACCTCAGGGAAAAGGGTCATACCAACTATATCGGCACCAAGAGTCTTATACATTTTAATTTCGGCAGCCGTTTCAAGTCTTGGCCCGTTAGTACATACATAAACACCCTTATTTTTGATGCCAAAAGAAAAATCTCTTGACAGAGTGATTAGCTTATCTCTGATCGTTTCGCAGAAAGGGTATGTTAAATCTATATGAACTATATTATTTTCTTCGTAAAACGTATTTGCTCTGCCACTTGTCATATCGATAGCATTATCAGGAATAACAATATCCGAAGGCTTTAAATCACTTGCAATCCCACCGACAGCATTAAAAGAAAGTATTTGGCTGACCCCAATTTGTTTGAATCCGTCAATATTTGCTCTGTAATTTACTTTGTGTGGGGCAAGGGTGTGATTTGCTCCGTGCCTTGATAAAAAATAAAATTCAACTCCCCCTTTTCTAAAAAGTTTGTAAGGTGATGAAGGTTTGCCAAAAGCAGAGCTGACTTCAATATCTTCTATAAACTCAAAACCGTTGATAGAATAAAGTCCGCTTCCCCCTATTATCCCAATCTTCATTTTTACCCCTTTTGTTTTGAAGGCTTTGGAAGATGCCAGTTTTTATAAATTGCGATAAGCCTTATAGTTATTACTATTGCGATGCAAATAACTACATTAAGAGTCTTATTTAAATTTAGCCTATCAAAAAAAGCAAATATAAGACCGCCTGCAATACAGGCTGACGCGTAAATCTCTTTCTGTAAGACCAAAGGGACCTCCCCTTGCAAAATATCCCTTACCATTCCACCCACAGTGCCTGTCATAACCCCCATAATTATCGCACCAAAATATCCTATATGATAACTAATACCCACTGAAATCCCTATCACGGTAAATACCCCAAGCCCTATTGCATCCATTATAAGAAGCGTCTTAAACTTTTTTTCCACAAAAGAGCTAAAATAAAATGTGATTACTGAGGCCAAAATAGATATAAAAAGATACGTAGTGTTTTGGAAGATAAAAGGAGGGATTCTGCCCACAAGCACATCTCTTATTGTGCCTCCGCCAACAGCCGTGACTACACCTAAAACGGTTACACCGTAAAGGTCAAGGTCTTTCCTGACACCGGCTATGGCACCGCTCATAGCAAAAGCAAATGTCCCTAAAAGGTCAAGTACATATAAAACATTCATCAGTCTTTTGATAAGTTAAATTTGTTTTTCGTCATACCTGCCAAATAACTGTCATGTGTCACGACAAGTATGGTAAGCCCGTCATCATTTAACTTTTTAAATATTTCAAATATGCTGTCACTGTTTGCCCTGTCAAGATTACCTGTAGGCTCATCAGCCAAAAGTATATGCGGCTCGTTAATAAGTGCTCTTGCAATAGCCACCCTCTGCTGTTCACCACCTGAAAGCTCAGAAGGGTAATGATTCATCCTGTCTTTAAGCCCCACCTTTTCAAGAAGGTATTCTGCACTCATTTTAGCTCTATTTTTATTCCCATCCTTTATTAAGGCAGGAAACATAACATTTTCAAGCGCATTAAAATCATTCAAAAGATAATGAAATTGAAAAATAAATCCTACATTTTCATTTCTAAACTTATCGATAAAGCCATTTGAAGAAAAAATATTTTTACCTTCAAAAAGGACTTCCCCTGAATCAGGCTTGTCAAGTCCGCCCAAAATATGCAGTAGTGTTGATTTCCCTGAACCGGAAGGACCGACGACAGCGGTAAAATCACCCTTATTTATTTGCAAACTCATATTAACAAGGACATTTACGACATGAGTAGCTTTTTTAAAACTCTTATATATATTTTTAGCTTCCAGTATAAGATTATTCATTTCTCAATGCCTCAATCGGGTCTAACTTGGAAGCATGAATGCTCGGGATTATAGAAGATATAAAAGTAATCACGATTGCAGAGATACTCACCAGAATAAATACTTCGGGCACAATCTTCACAGGAATCCTGTCCATAAAATACACATCTTCAGGGAGAGAAATTATCTTATAATTTTCTAATATATAGCAAATAAGGTAACCTATAATATTTCCAATAGCTATACCTATCAGACCTATTATCAGACCTTGTCTTATAAAAATATTCCGGATAAATTTGCTGCTTGCTCCCATAGCTTTTAGGATTGCAATATCCCTCTTCTTATCCTTTACAGTCATAGTAATCAAGCTCATTATATTAAATGAAGCTACTACGGTAATAAGAGTTAGAATTATAAACATCGCTGCCTTTTCAAGTTTTAATGCTGAAAAAAGATTTTGATTCATACTAAACCAATCCCTTGACCACAATGGAAATCCAAGCTTTTTTCTGATAGCATGAGAAATCTCTCCCGCCTTATTCACATCAAAAACGCTCACGCTAAAACCTGTCACTATGTCATCAAGCTCGAAAAATTTTTGTGCAGCCTTAAGAGGGATAAGTGTCAAGGTGTTGTTATACTCATACATTCCGGTATCGAATATACCCGTTATCTTAAAACGTTTCATCCTTGGGGTAAAACCAAGAGGTCCTTTTTTGCCGAAGGGGGAAACCATAACTATCTCATCCCCAACAGAAAGAGCCAAGCTATTTGCCAAGTCTTTTCCGATTACAATATTAAAATCTTCACCATCAAGTGACTTTAAATCCCCTTCTTTCATATATTTCTCAATGTTTGTAACTGTCACTTCCGTTTCAGGTACAATCCCCCTGACTATAACACCACTAACGCTTCTCTCACTTGTAAGCAAAACTTGATTTAGCAAGAACGGCGAAACCCCTTTGACACCTTCCACCGTATTAATTTGTGATTCAACTTCCTGCCAATTTGATATCGGTGAAGAATCAATCCGATTTACAATAATATGCGAATTAGCTCCCAATATCTTGTCCCTTAAATTATTTTCAAACCCAATCATTACGTTTATGACCACTATTAAAGTAGCAACCCCCAAGACAATACCAATAATTGAGATTGCCGAGATGAAAGACAAGACCCTGGTTTCTTTTCTGCTTTTAATATATCTTAAAGCAATAAAATTATGAAGCTTCATCTATTCCCACTCAATTGTTGCAGGTGGTTTGGAGCTTATATCATATGTTACTCTATTTATCCCCTTAACCTCATTTATTATCCTACCCGAAACTTTTGCCAAAACTTCATAAGGGATATGAGCCCAGTCTGCTGTCATCCCGTCAAGACTTGTAACAGCTCTTAATGCTGCCACATGTTCATAAGTCCTTTCATCCCCCATAACTCCGACTGACCTCACCGGCAAAAGTACGGTAAATGCTTGCCATATTTCATTGTAAAGTCCTGCTTTCTTTATCTCTTCTATAAATATTGCATCCGCAAGTCTCAAAACATCCAAACGCTCTTTTGTAACCTCACCCAAAACCCTTATGGCTAGACCTGGTCCTGGGAAGGGGTGTCTGCCAATTATCTCAGCAGGCAAGCCAAGCTGCAGGCCAACCTGTCTTACCTCATCTTTGAAAAGCTCTCTCAACGGCTCTATCAGCTGAAACTTCATATCTTCAGGCAAACCGCCCACATTGTGATGGGTCTTGATAGTAGCTGAAGGTCCTTTAAATGAAACAGACTCAATCACATCAGGGTATAGTGTACCTTGAGCCAAAAAGTCAAAATCGCCTAACTTTTTTGTTTCCTCTTCAAATACCTGTACAAACAAATTCCCTATTTTTTTACGCTTGGTCTCAGGATCGCTCACACCCTTTAAAGCCTCAAGGAATTTTTCTTCAGCATCAACATAGACAAGATTAATTTTGAAGTGATTTTTAAATGTGTCTATTACCTGCTCAGCCTCATTAAGCCTCAATAATCCGTTATTAACAAAAATACATGTAAGATTTTCACCGATTGCCTGGTGCAACAATACCGCAACAACGGATGAATCTACTCCACCGCTAAGAGCACACAAAACCTTTTTATCCCCAACTTTTTCTCTTACCCTTTCTATTTCAGAATGAATAAAGTTGCCCGGCGTCCAAACCTGAAGACATCCGCAAACATCAACAATAAAGTTTTTTATAATCTTTGAACCATTTACAGTATGAACAACTTCAGGGTGAAACTGTATCGCATAGATTGGCTTATCTTTATGCTTCATAGCCGCAACAGGGGCATTTTCAGTGTAGCCAATTACCTCAAAACCGTCAGGTTTTTTCTCCAATCTATCCCCGTGACTCATCCACACAGTAAGTTTGTTATCATTTGATACACCTTTAAAAATATCTTTGTTATCCGTGATGTTTAAGATACTCCTGCCGTATTCTCTGTGGTCAGCTTTTGCCACTATACCGCCAAAGTGTTTGCATATAAGCTGCATACCGTAGCATATGCCTAATATAGGGACATTCAGCTCAAAAACCTTAGGATCAACATCCGGTGAATTTGCGTCATAAACACTTGATGGACCACCTGATAATATAATCCCCTTAGCACCAAACCCCTCTATCTTTTCAAAATCTGCATTACATGGAAATATTTCGCAGTAAACCTGATTTTCTCTTACCCTTCTTGCAATAAGCTGTGTGTACTGAGAGCCAAAATCCAATATTAAAATTTTTTCAGAATGTATATCCACTGCCCACCTCTATAAATATAATTAATTCCTATGTATTAACCCAATAATTCGGAGCTTCTTTTGTAATTATTACATCATGCACGTGACTTTCTCTAAGTCCGGCATTAGAAATTCTGACAAATTTTGCATTATTTCTGACCTCATCGATCGTTCTACAACCTAAATATCCCATACCTGACCTAAGTCCACCAACTAACTGATAAATCGTCTGACTTAAATCCCCTTTGTAGTGTACTCTACCTTCAATCCCTTCTGGGACAAATTTGCTTTCTATCTCGGTTTCATCCTGAAAATATCTATCTTTACTCCCTTTTTTCATTGCACCTACACTGCCCATACCTCTGTACACCTTGTAGCTTCTCCCCTGATAAAGTTCAATTTCTCCGGGGGACTCGGTAGTCCCTGCAAAAAGAGAGCCTATCATCACTACATTTGCACCTGCTGCTATCGCTTTTACCACATCACCTGAATACTTGACACCACCGTCAGCAATAATCGGTATGTCGTACTTTTCTGCCATCTGTGCACAATCCATAATAGCGGTAATTTGAGGTACACCGACACCTGCAACAACTCTTGTCGTACATATCGAACCAGGACCTATCCCCACTTTAACACAATCAACCCCAGCTTTTATCAAATCTTCCACAGCTTCGGCAGTTGCCACATTACCAGCCACAAGTTGAAGCTCAGGGTATTTTGCTCTCAATGTTTTCACCATATCTATAACTTTTTTGGAGTGTCCATGAGCGGTATCCACAACTATGACGTCCACCCCTTTGTCAATAAGAGCAGCAACCCTTTCCAAAGTTTCAGGGGTAACACCAACAGCAGCACCTACCCTTAGCCTGCCAAATTCATCTTTGGTGGCATTTGGATATTTTAGCTTTTTATTAATATCTTTAATTGTAATTAAACCCTTTAAATTATAGTCTTCATCAACTACCAAAAGTTTTTCAATCCTGTGTTCCTGTAAATGCTCTTTTGCTTCTTCCAAAGATGTCCCCACCGGAACAGTGACAAGGTTCTCTTTCGTCATATATTTTTCTATCGGGTCTGAAATATTTTTCACAAACCTTAAATCTCTGTTTGTAAGAATCCCATAAAGCTTTCCATTTTTGGTCACAGGAATACCTGAAATCTTATACTTGGACATCAAAGCAAGTGCATCTTCAACATTCTTACCATGCTCAATGGTTATAGGGTCAACAATCATGCCGCTTTCAGACCTTTTGACCTTATCCACTTCTTCTGCCTGCTCTTCGATACTCATATTTTTATGGATAAATCCTATACCGCCCTCTTGAGCTATAGCAATCGCAAGCTTTGCCTCAGTAACCGTATCCATCGCAGCACTTACAAGGGGAATATTTAGGGTAATCTTCTTTGTAAGATTCGTCTTTGTGGAAACCTCATGTGGCAGCACATCACTTTTTCTCGGAATTAATAACACATCATCAAAAGTTAAAGCTTCTTTAATTATTTTATTGCTCATCTTTGTCTCCTAAACTTTAATATCCCCAATCTCTACTATATCTAAAGTCTCTGTCTATTGTCCTTAGACTTATTTTTGCTATCATAGGTAATTGTCTTTTAAATTGGTTTTTTCTGATTCTCTCGGAAATATTTGTCACAAAATCTTCCTTAAAACCGTCTTCTATCAACTCTTTTACGGAATATCTCTCATCTATCATCTTATACAGCAATTGGTCAACTTCCTTGTAACTAAAACCTAACTCCTGCTCATCAGTCTGACCTTCCCAAAGATCTGCCGTAGGTTTTTTTTCAACTACTTGCTTAGGGATATTTAAATATTCTGAGAGTTTCCAGACCTGTGTCTTGTATAAATCACCGATAGGATTTATTGCTGAAGCCAAATCACCATACCATGTCCCGTAACCTAAGAGTAGCTCGGTTTTATTACTTGTGCCTAAAACTATTCCTCCAACCTCTGCAGACTTATCAAAAAGCACTATCATTCTCATTCTTGCCATTACATTACCTTTTCTAAGCTTACTCATCTCGAGCTGAGATTCAAAGTAAGGCTCCACAAAGTTTGTAATTTCTATCTCTTCAAGCTTCACACCCAAAAAATCTGCTACAGCAATAGCATCTTTTTTACTCTGCTCACTACTTGATTTATAGGGAAGATAATATAAGAATACTCTCTCTTTACCTAAAGCTCTCACCGCCAGCGTAGCTGACAGTGCGGAATCTATTCCTCCGCTCAAACCAACGACAACATTTTTGACACCTATCTTTTCTGTTTCTTCTTTAATAAAATTGCACAGTATTTTAGTTACAAGTTCAACATTAATATTCATAATTTTCTCCGCAGCTATCAAGAAACCTTTTCAAGATTTTAAAATCTTCATCTCTAAAAAATGGTGAACTAATTCTTGCCCTTCGAAGCTCTTTTTTATCAATTCGTATATCCTCAATTTTTTGTTCAAATAATTCCGATTCAAGCAGACTTTTCCCATTTGGGCTAAACGCTGCCGAGCCACCCCAGAATGTTATCCCCTCTTCTACTCCAACTCTGTTTGCAAAAACAACATTAACGGTCAAATTGGTGGCAATATATTTTAGCGTGTTGTACCAAAGCTCTTTTGGATAAAAACTATCCTCAAAAAGTCCTCTTGCCGGGCTGTTGGATACCACATAAATAGTTTCAACATTTTGCTTGCTGAGTGTTAAAACTGAAGATATATGCAAAGCATCTTCACATATTAAAATTCCACTCTTACAAAATTTGGTATTGAAAGTCTCAAATCTGTCCCCTTTGGCAAAATATCTTGACTCTTCAAACATTGTATAATTCGGTAAAAATACTTTTTTGTGCAAATGCAATAAATTTCCGGTTTCAAAATAGCCGCTGGCATTATAAAAAAGGTGCTGTTTATCTTCATATACAAACCCGGCTATGATTGAAATATATTTTGAATATTCTTTCAACTTGGAAATTATTTCCGAATCTTCTGTAAGCGATACGTCATATACTAAATCTTTTAAATTATAACCTGTAAGGGATAATTCAGGAAACACAATCAGGTCTTTTTTCTCTTTAATGGCGTTTTCTATTAACTCAAAGTGCATCTCTGTATTTTTATTAAGATTCCCTAAAAAAGGCCTTATCTGTGCAATAGAAATATTAATCATCACTGCTCCTTACAAAATGTCCTGACTTGCCACCTTTTTTTTCAATAAGTTTTATATCGCTAATGACCATCTCTTTGTCTACCGCTTTACACATATCATAAATCGTTAGTGCCGCGATACTTACACCTGTCAAAGCTTCCATCTCTACTCCCGTTTTTCCACTTAGTTTAACAGTCACAGATATTTTCACTCTTGAATTTTCAATTTCAGGGATAAAATCTATATCAACAGATGAAATATTAAGAGGATGGCACATTGGGATAAGGGTTGCCGTTTGCTTTACCCCCATAATGCCAGCTACCCTTGCAACTTCAAACACATTCCCTTTAAAAATCTTGTTATCAAGAATGCGTTCTAATGTATCTTTCTTCATACTGATATAGCCGGTGGCGGTTGCTTCTCTGGCAGTGACACTCTTGTCGGTAACATCGACCATTCTACTTTTTCCATTTTCATCGAAATGCGTAAAATCCATAGACACACCTTAAGGATAATATTTAAAAACTTCTTCCAGCGGGATGCTGGCTTTGACAAAATTCCATATCATCCCTTTTTTGTTTTTTATTAATTTAAACTGTTCATCATCATACTTATATTCAAAAGTTGCATATAATACTTTTTCTACTAATTTGCCATTATAATTATACTTATACAAGTTTATTCTGTAAAGTTCAGCTTCATAAATCATCATTTTAAAAAATAGAAGCTCTATAAAATCTTTAATTTCATCCGCAAACGGATTTTCCTTCCCTGCAGTTTTTTCATTTTCAAATTTTGTTTTTGTCGTATAAACAAATTCAGCCTTAAGATAACCATCTTTAAAAAACAAATCCATATACTCAAATTGAGGCACAATACCTTCCTGCTGAAAGTACATTGATTCACTAAAATTTATATTAAACCTTTCAATTACGGATTTTAATTCCAAACTGACCTTATTATATTTGTAAGAATTTTTAACAGCCTCTTTTTTTAACGTATTTTTAAAATCGACATCTTCCCTTTTAATATATCCCGTTTTTGCATTATTTATTTTTACTTTAAGCCATTCTTTCTCATCAACTTCAAACACTATAAGCTTAGTCCCTCTATAAAATCTTCTTAATACTTTTGACTTTTCGTCCGGATTTTCATATGTATTGGCAACCTGTTTTTTAACTATACCGACAAACTCTACAGCATCACTTTCAGTGTCAGAAAATACGTTTATACATAAAACAAAAAATAGTACGGTGGTTAAGAATGTCTTAAACATTGAATCTAAAATATATTATATCACCATCTTTTACAATATACTCTTTCCCTTCAAGCCTCATTTTTCCAAGCTCTTTTATCTTAGTCATAGATTTTACCGCTCTAAAAGTTTCAAAATCAACAACCTCAGCCCTTATAAATCCTCTCTCAATATCTGAATGGATTTTCCCTGCAGCCTCTTTTGCCGTTGTGCCACCCTTTATTGTCCAAGCTTTTACCTCTTTTTCACCTGCGGTAAAAAATGTTATCAGGTTGAGTAACTGATATCCAGAAATAATAAGTGATTCAAGCCCTGATTTTTCAACTCCAAGCTCATTTAAAAACTCTTTTGCCTCTTCTTTGCTAAGTTCTGCAAGCTCAGATTCAATTTTCCCGGAAATCTTTACGAACGCTGCACCCTCATTTTTGGCTATATTTCTTACCTTTTCAACATATTCATTGTCATCGACAATAGATTCTTCGTCAACATTTGCCACATACATAACAGGTTTGACAGAAATAAGTGACAAATCCGATATATATTTAAGATCATCTTTCTCAACAATATTTCTAATCATTACACCTTCGCTTGCTTTTTGATATATCTTTTCCAAAACAGTCAATTTCTCTTTCAACTCTTTGTCGCCACTTTTAGCAGCTTTTGATATCCTGTTTATTGCTCTTTCAAGTACCTCCAAATCGGCAAGCAAAAGTTCCGTATTTATTACTTCAATATCCCTTTCAGGATCAATATTGCCATCAACATGTGTTATGTTACTGTCTTCAAAGCACCTGACAATATGTGCTATTGCATCTACCTGTCTTATATGGGTTAAAAATTTATTCCCCAAACCTTCCCCTTTGCTTGCCCCTTTTACAAGACCGGCAATATCGACAAACTCAATTGTCGTATAAACTACACTTTTCGGTTTTATATGCTCAACCAAAAAATCAACTCTTTCATCAGGAACATTAACTATACCTATATTAGGATCGATCGTGCAAAACGGATAATTTGCACTTTCAGCCTTTGCTTTGGTTAATGCATTAAAAAGGGTCGACTTGCCAACATTTGGCAACCCAACAATACCGCAATTAAATCCCATATTAAACCTCGATTAAATTATATACAAAAAAGGGCAGGTTTTACCTGCCCTTAAGATTTATAACAGTGGAGCTATTACCAGTGAGACAATACTCATAAGTTTCACTAATATGTTCATAGCTGGACCGCTTGTATCTTTAAATGGGTCACCCACAGTATCACCGATAACTGCAGCAGCGTGTGCAGAACCACCTTTTTTCTCACCTTCCAGTTCACCTTTTTCAATACCTTTTTTAGCATTATCCCATGCTCCTCCGGCGTTAGCCATTAAAAGAGCGAGCAATACACCGGTAACTGTAGCACCAGCAAGCATACCACCAAGAGCATACTTACCAAGCCCAAAACCTACTACAACAGGTGCAAGGACTGCAACAAGACCGGGGAGAACCATCTCTTTTAATGCTGCAGCAGTTGATATATCAACGCAAGTTTTTGGGTCTGGTTTAACACCAGGCTTGCCTTCAAGAAGACCAGGAATCTCTCTAAACTGACGTCTGATTTCCTCAACCATTTGGGCAGCTGCCTTACCAACTGAAGTCATTGTAAGAGCAGCAACAAAGAACGGTAAAACACCACCAATAAACATACCGATAACCACTGTCGGTTCGGTAATATTGATAACATCAACACCTGCACTGCTTGAATAAGCAGCAAAAAGAGCAAGCGCAGTAAGTGCAGCAGAGCCTATAGCAAAACCTTTACCCTCGGCAGCAGTTGTATTACCAATAGCATCAAGACTATCAGTAATTTTCCTAACTTCTGGTCCAAGTTCTGCCATTTCAGAAATACCACCTGCATTATCAGCAACGGGACCATACGCATCCACTGTCATTGTGACACCAACTGTTGCAAGCATACCTACAGCAGCAATACCGATACCGTAAAGGCCTGCTTGCCAATTTGCTACGAAGATAGCGATGCATATAAATATAATCGGCCAAACGGTAGATTGAAGACCAACTGCAAATCCATGAATAATATTTGTAGCGGGACCGGTTTTAGATGCTTGCATAATCCTTGTGACAGGAGCAGCTGCTGTGTAGTATTCGGTTATAAGACCGATTGCGACACCGGCAACTGTACCAAACAATAATGCCCAAAAAACACCAGTATGTATTCCAAAATATGCTATTGAAGCATACGCACCAACAATAAATATAACTGCAGCGACAAGAGTTGTCATCCTTAAAGCCTTAGCCGGGTCCATACTTTTAAGGATATTCATTGAGAAAATACCGATAAGTGAAGCCACCAAACCAACTATTGCCAAGAATATCGGCAAAAACATCAATGCTGATTTATCTCCACCCAATAAGTTCATCAAATCAGGAGATGCCGTAGCGGCAATAGCTATTGTCGCGATGACTGAACCAACATAAGATTCAAAAATATCTGCGCCCATCCCTGCAATATCACCGACATTGTCGCCAACGTTATCGGCAATAACTCCGGGGTTTCTCGGGTCATCTTCAGGGATACCGGCTTCTACCTTACCAACAAGGTCAGCACCAACGTCAGCCGCCTTTGTGTAAATTCCACCACCTATTCTTGCAAAAAGAGCAATTGAAGAAGCACCCATTGCAAAACCGTTGATATATTTAGCTGATTCAGGTGTTCCAAATATTAAATAGAAAACACCCACACCCAATAATCCCAATGAAGCAACAGCAAGCCCCATAACAGAACCGCCATTATATGATACCAAAAGAGCAGCTGCGACACCTTTTGCTCTTGCAGCTTCACTTGTCCTAACATTTGCTCTTGTAGCTGCTTTCATACCAAAAAAACCGGCAAGAACAGAAAAAATTGCACCGGTAAGAAAAGCAAAAGCAGTTTTGAGCCCTAAGTCAGGTGACAAAAACATCAACCCAAAAACAACAATAACAAATACAACCAAAACCTTATACTCTCTTGACAAGAAAGCCATTGCACCATCATGAATCATATCGGAAATTTCTTTCATCTTTTCGTTTCCGACTGGCTGTTTTTTAACAAAACCATAAATAATTAAGGCCACAATAAGACCTATTACCCCTGCAGCAGGAGCGAGGTACTGCAAACCGTTTAACATTAGTTTTCCTCCTTCTTAATATTTTTATTATTAAAACTATTCATTGCTTCTTTTAGGCCGCAATTGAGGTAGCATATTATTGCATCTTTTGCAATACTCAAAAAGTCATCAAGTTTATCAAACTCTTCTTGAGTAAATTTCCCAAGGACATAATTTCTTCCACCCACATTGGGTCGTCCTATACCACACTTTCCTCTGATAAATTTTTCAGTATTAAGACAAGCAATAATAGACCTTATACCATTGTGTCCGCCCGCTGAACCGCCAAGCTTAAGTTTAAATTTTCCAAACTCCATATCCAAATCGTCATGAACAACAAGTATATTTTCGCTCTCAATTTTAAAATAACTTGCAAGGCTTGCTACCGAATCACCGCTTAGGTTCATATAGGTTTGGGGTTTTAAAAAATATACCCTTTTCCCATAAACATCTGCTACTGCATAATCCCCCTTGAATCCCCCTTTAAAACTCAAGCGAAAATGCTCTGCCAGCATATCCAAAACCATAAAACCGATATTGTGGCGGGTAAGGGCATATTCCGCCCCGGGATTGCCCAAGCCAACTATTAAAAATTTATCAGACATTTTTAATAATTAAATAATGAACTTATGCTCTCTTTTTTATAAATTCTCAAAATAGACTCAGCAAAAAGAGTTGCAGTAGAAAGTACTTTTATTTTACCGTTATTCACAACCTCTTTGCTGGCATTTATCGTATCAGTAATAACGACCTCTTCAAGCTTGCTATTGATAATTCTTTCAAGAGCCGGCCCGCTCAATACACCATGGGTCGCTGCTGCAATGACAGATTTTGCTCCATGCTCAATTACAGCTGAGGCAGCTTCAGTCAATGTCCCGGCAGTATCTATCATATCATCTATAATAATTACTTTTTTGTCTTTTACATCTCCTACTACATGCATGGCCTTTGCGACATTGGGACCTGTGCGTCTTTTGTCAATAATTGCAAGGGAAGTATCCAATATTTTGGCGTAGCCTCTTGCTCTTGGCACTCCGCCCGCATCAGGAGACAATACAACATATTCTTCACCAAAATATCCTTTTTCTTTCAAATAACCGGTTATAATCGGTGTAGCATAAAGGTTGTCAACAGGAATATCAAAAAAGCCCTGTATCTGCCCAGCATGCAAATCCATGGTAACTATCCTGTCAATACCTGAGGTGGTAAGCAGATTTGCAACAAGCTTGGCAGTAATAGGCACTCTAGGTTCAGTAGTCCTATCCTGTCTTGCGTAACCGAAATAAGGCATAACAGCAGTAATAGAATTTGCAGATGCCCTTTTCAAAGCATCTACCATTATCATCATCTCCATCATATGAACTTCGGCAGGAGCTGATGTTGACTGTATTAAAAATACATCTCGCCCTCTAACACTTTCATTAATTCTTATAAAAATTTCACCGTCGCTAAATTTACTTACCGTAGCATCACCCAATCTTTGACCAAGCCTTTTGGTAATACCTTCTGCCAAAGGCCTGTTTGAATTACCTGCAAAAACTAAAAAATCCATGTATGTCTCCTTTAGATATTATTTGTTTTATATATGAAATACTCAGGATATCTGCTTCTAAAATAATTATATGCTTTATCCAAAAGTAAGCTTGAGTTAAAAATTCCAAACACCGTTGCTCCACTCCCACTTAACATAGCTTTTAAAGCTCCGGAAATTATGATTTCTTCCTTAATTGTTTGAAGTAGCCTATACCTGCTCATAGCGACATTTTCTAAATCGTTATTCATTATTTTTAAAACATCTTGTAGGCTTAAAATGTGGCGCATTCTAAAAACTTCTTTATTGGATGTCAACTTTAATTTTAGGTTTTGATAGATTTCTGCAGTTGATACAAAAATATTAGGTTTGACCAAAAGTATATGCATAAAAGGGAGCACGGGAGCCTCAGTCAATATTTCTCCCCGCCCCTTGCCTATCATCGGCTTATCGTAAAGAAAAAAACACGTATCTGAACCCACTTGGGAAAGTATATTGAGTTTCAAATCAAACGTTAAATTCAAGGAAAAGATGTCATCCAACATATTTAAAAAAGTTGCTGCGTTACTACTGCCGCCGCCTAATCCAGCTCCTGATGGTATATTTTTTACCAGCTTTACTTTTACACCCGGAAGCTTGATATTTAAGTTTTTTTGAACTGTATTATACACTTTATGAATTATATTGTTTTCATCCGAGGGGATGTTTCCGTCATTGACAGTTATAGAAAACTTATCAGCCTCTCGGACTACCAAAAGATCATACAAATCTATTTTGCTAAAAAGTGTTTCTATGTCGTGAAATCCGTCTCCCCGTTTATTTAACACATTTAAAAAAATATTTATTTTAGCATAACTTTTGGATGTAACAATCATAAAAATGACACCTTTAAAATTAATTCTGGAGTAATCGCCTGCAACCCTTTAAGATTTTCATCATACTCATAATCTATTGTTATAAATTTTGTCTTGATTCTTGAGATTTTATAATTTTCATTTACGGAAACAGTTATTTCCCCTTTTGAAAAATTATAAAGATTGCTATCAACAGTCATATTATATGACTTATCAGGTAAAATCAAAGGATAATTGAGTATGGAAAGGATAATATTTATATTGTCCTTATTAAATATTCCAAGATATTGTTCAGGATTCTCTATTTCGGACTTTTCCACATTAAGATTTAGTCTGTCACCGCTAACAATTATTGCTGGTTGGTTAAATGCTCCTAAGACGGTTAAACGAAATCTGTCTTCACAATCCTTAACCAACAAACCTTTAAATTTGACTCTATTGAATCTATCTTCGTAGGAGAAAATCCCTTTTCTTTTTATTTCACAGACCATTATATTATTGGCAATTACCCTTTCAATAACATCGGATTTAGATGCGGGATAGGTAATTTGAATTTTCTTGGAGCATGAAATAAAAAAAAGACAGAAGACAAAAAGTACTACTTTACTCTTTAATAACATCTTCAATTGATTTATTTATATTTAAAGCCTTCATAATTGACTGCATATGCTCTCTCATCTCTTTCTCTTTAGGAGATATTTTGAGTGCCTTTAGCTGATAGTCATAAGCCTCTTCATATTTTTTCATTTTATACAATACCCAAGCCATACTATCAAGATATGCAGCACTGTTGGGCTCATACTTTAAGGCATCTTTAATCAAGTCATATGCATCATCAAGATTTATCCCCATGTCGGCATAAAGATACCCGAGAAAATTAAGATATGTGGGATTTTTAGGATTTATTTCAATTAATTTCTTTAATGTTGTTATAACCTCTTCATAATCTTTTATCTTTTCTTTCAGAATTGCGTATGTAAAAAGAAGCTCTTCGCTTTCCGGGTTTTTATCCAAACCTTCATTAACAATTTTAATAGCCTCTTCTACATCCCCTTTATTTTCATAAACAGCTGCTTTTAACCTGAAAAACTCTATATCTTTTCCTGATTCCATCACTTTATCTAAGTAGGAGACAGCTTTATCATACTCTTTTTTCATAAAAAACAGATAGGCAATTCTTTTCAATGGCTCACTATAGTCATTTCTAACATTGTAAGCCTTCTCATAATATTCTATCGCCTTATCAGGTTCCCCTTTTGCTTCATATGCTATGCCCGTATAAAAAAGTGCCTGTGTATCCTCAGGAGAATCTTGAAGTATCAGATTAAAGTATTTTAATGCCTTATCATAATCTTTCATTTCATAAAATGAGGCAGCAATCTGTCTTAAAATATAAACTTTTTCTTTCCCACTATAATCATCGACCAAACTTTCAAGCAGACTTATATATTTTTTATTGTCACCAAGCTGCTTGTATACCTCAGCAAGTTTTACTTTAAGGCTCGGGAAATTTGAATTTAGGCTGATAGCTTTTTCCAAGTATTTTGCTGCCTTTTCATACTCTTTCTGATTTATATAAACATCAGACAGCATTAGCCTTGCTCTCAAGTTTGGCGATATTTCATCAGCCTTTACAAGATCATTAACCCCATCCTTGACTATCCCAAGCTTAATATACAAGAACCCTCTTTTATAGTAATATTCCGAGTCATTCGTTTTATTAATTAATTTTGTATAGATATTAATAGCGGCGGAATAATCCTCTCCTGCTTCCAACACCCTGGCCAAATACTCCAAATATTCAGGTTTATCGGAATATTTGGTTGCAACTTCAATATATTTTTTCCCTTCGTTGAGCTTGTTAAGGTATTCGATATAAAGTTTGCCCATGTAAAAATTTAATTCTGGGTCATTCTTAAATCTCTTATCATCCAAAAAAGATTCAAGAAGATTTTTTGCTTTCTCGGTATCTTTCTTAGCAAGATAAGTCTCCGTAAGTTTAACAGCGACATAACTGTCTTTGCTGTTTTTTAATATATTTTCATAAATTTTAGCAGCTTTGTCATACTCTTGACTATTAAAATAGTAGGTGGCAGTTAAAAACTCCTTGTCGTAATTAGCGCCATCCGAAATAGCATTACTAACCGTAGCACAACCAAAAAAATTAAGAATTACTATAAAAATAACAATATTCTTCACTTAAAATGCCTATCTATAAAGTCAGTTGAGAATTCGCCGCTTCTAAACTTATGATTATCAAGAATTTTTAAGTGTAAAGGTATCGTTGTTTTGACCCCTTTTAACACATATTCGCCCAAAGCCCTTTTCCCTCTTTCTATGGCTTCAGCCCTATTATTCCCAAAAACAATCAACTTACCGATCATTGAGTCATAAAAGGGCAATATTGTATAATCTTGATAAACAGCAGAATCTACCCTTACGCCCAATCCGCCGGGGGTATAAAGCGCATCAATTAAACCCGGGGATGGTGTAAAAGTTTCGGGGTCTTCCGCATTTATTCTAAATTCAATAGCATGACCGTGAATTTTAATATCACTCTGCTTGAGATTTATATCTTCGCCGGAGGCAATCATAAGCTGTAATTTAACCAGATCAATACCCGTAACCATCTCTGTAACAGGATGCTCAACCTGTATCCTTGTGTTCATCTCCATAAAATAGAAATTACCATTTTTATCAACTAAATACTCTATGGTGCCCGCATTTTCATACTGAAGTTTTGAAACAGCCTCCAAAGAAACTTCCCCCATCTTTTGTCTTAGCCTGTCAGTCAAAAACGGACTGGGAGCTTCTTCCAAAAGTTTTTGGTGCCTTCTTTGAATTGAGCACTCCCTTTCAAAAAAGTGCCAGCTATTCCCTTTTCCATCTCCAAATACTTGTATCTCAATATGTCTTGGCTCTTCTATAAATTTCTCAATATATACTTCCCCATTGCCAAAGGCGTTTTGTGCCTCAGTTTGTGCCATCTCAAAATTCTTCACAAAGGTAACATCATTATGAGCAACCCTCATCCCTTTCCCGCCACCACCTGCAGAAGCCTTTATCATCACAGGGAATCCAATCTCTTTGGCAATCTGAAGGGCTTCGGCGGAATCCTTTACGGGACCATCACTGCCGGGAACAACCGGGACACCGAAAGATTTCATAGTATCTTTTGCTTTTGATTTATTACCCATCAAATCTATATGCTCTGCTGAAGGCCCGATAAACTTAAAACCGCATTCGTCACAGATTTTTGCAAAGTCGGCATTTTCAGCCAAAAAACCATAGCCTGGATGAATGGCGTCTACATCAGCTATTTCGGCAGCAGAAATAATATTTCTGATATTCAGATAACTGTCTTTGCTGGCTCTTGGCCCAATACATACAGCCTCATCGGCAAATGCTACATGAAGAGACTCTCTGTCCACATCAGAATATACAGCTACAGTTTCAACACCAAGCTCTTTGCATGCTCTAATAATTCTAAGTGCGATCTCACCTCTATTGGCAATAAGTACTTTTTTAAACATTTAGCAGCTCCAAATTAGACTTTTTCAACTATAAAAATCGTCTCACCATACTCTACCGGCTCGGCATTTACTCCAACCTTTTTTACTATCTTGCAGTCAAACTCTGCCTCTATCTCATTCATAATTTTCATAGCTTCAATAATACAGAGCGTTTTACCTTTTTTAACTATATCACCTTCTCTGACAAAAGGCTCAGCCCCTGGTGCCGGAGCTTCATAGAAAGTACCGACGATTGGTGATTTTATTTCTATATGATTTGGGTTTGACGCAACATTTTCCGTTTTAGTTGCAGTTGCCGTATCCTGATTAGCTTGGGCTGATTGTGGCGGTAAAGCCTGCGCTGCCGGTTGCATAAAGGTAGGTTGCATGACTTGTGGCATTGTAATATTTACCTGTTTTGATAAAAATATCCTAAAGTCATCACTTTCATACTCAAACTCAGTAAAACCCGACTTGTCCAAAAATTTGATTAGATCTTTTAAATCTTTGATATCCATCTCAAAGCTCCTTAATGGTATAGTAACTACTTATTATTTGGATGTTTTTACCCTTTCTATATAGCTTCCATCCCTAGTGTCTATTTTCAATACATCCCCTTCATTTATAAAAAGAGGGACATTTATTACTCCACCTGTACTAAGCTTTGCAGGCTTTGAACCGCCGCTGACAGTGTCACCTTTAAGTCCTGGGTCTGTTTCAACAACCTCAAGCTCCACAAAATTTGGTAATACTATCCCAATAGGTTTTTGGTTAAACACCTGAACAAGTACCATAGTGTTTTCAGGCATAAAAAGCGCCGCATCCCCTACTTCACTTGCAGGAATCTCCACCTGCTCATATGTTTCATTATCCATAAAATAGTAAACATTGCCGTCATTATAAAGATATTGCATCTGCTTTTCTTCAAAATCCGGCTGGTCAATCTTTTCATCGGATTTAAAAGTCCTTTCGATAACATTACCTGTTAAAAGGCTTTTCATTTTTGTTCTGACGTTTGCACCGCCTCTGCCCATCTTTATGTGAAGATAATCAACTACAGAGTATGGTTCACCATCAACTTGAATTTTTAAACCTCTTTTAAACTGATTTGGAGTTACTGGCATCTAATCACCTCAACTAATTTATTTTATAAAAATGTCTCTCTAACATAGAGCTCAAAATTTCACAACCATTTTCAGTTACCAAAACGGTATCTTCAATCCTTACACCAAAATTGTTTTCAAAATATATGCCTGGCTCAATGGTTATAATCATCCCCGCCTTTAAAACTGTCTCATCAAATGGGTTTAGAGACGGCTTTTCGTGCACATCAATCCCTACACCATGGCCAAGCCCATGGTTAAAAAACTGCCCATAACCTTTCTTCTCTATAAAATCCCTTGCAACAGCATCAATCTCACAGGCTTTCTTCCCCTCTTTAACATTTTCAATGGCTAACATCTTAGCACTATTTACAATATCAATAATCTCAAGCACCTCTTTATCATTACCGCTATAAATCATCCTTGTGATATCGCTGCAATAATTTATAAAAGCGCCATAATCTACGATTACAGGCTCACTTAAATCTATTTTCTTTCCGGAGGCTATACCGTGTGGCAAAGCTCCTCTATGCCCTGATGCCATTATTGTATCAAAACTGGGTCTTCTTGCGCCTCTCACTTTCATATTATACTCTAATTTTGCCGCCCATAGATTTTCAGTCTCACCAAATTGAAACTCCTTTAAGGCGTCTGTAAATGCTCCTGTAGCAATTTCATATGCTTTTTTTATAATAGCGATTTCATTTTCGCTTTTAATCAGCCTTAACTGCCCAATAATATCATTTAAGTCAACAATAACATCTGAATTTTTCTTCAGTTTCGTATATAAATCCAGCGACGTTTTAAAATCCACGTAAATTTTTTTATACCTTTCGGAAAGTTTTTCAAAATGCCTATTGTAGTTTTCGACAATCACTCTATTGAAAACTTTATCTACTTCATTCTCTATTTGATTCTTATATCTTCCATCGGTTATAAACTCAAACCCGTTTTCGTCAATCAGTATATAAGCGGTTGACCCTGTAAAATTGGACAAATAGTATATATGCGACAGATTTGTTACAAAATAGGGGAGCATACCTTTACTTTTAAGCTGTTTAAAAAGGGTATTCAATTTTTCCATTATTTACCTCAAAAGATTAATTATTATCTGCAAAGTAGTCTATTGCATAAAGATAACCATGTATCCCAAGACCTGTTATTAGCCCTACAGCCAAGTCTGACAACATAGATTTATGTCTGAAAATTTCTCTTTTGTAAACATTTGAAATGTGCACTTCTATAAAAGGTATATTTACCGAAGCAAGTGCATCCCTTATGGCAATGCTCTTATGTGTATAGGCACCCGCATTGATTACTAATGCATCAAAATCTTTAGATTTATGAATCCTTTCAATAATATCACCCTCATGGTTAGACTGAAAAACCTCTACATATATATTTTTACTCTCACAATGATTCTTTATAATCGACACAAGTTCTTCGTACGTAGTATTGCCATAAACCGATGGTTCACGCTGACCGAGCATATTTAAATTCGGTCCATTTATAACAAGTATCCTCTTCATTAAAAGTCCAGCTCCTTTTTAAACTTTGGCTCCAGTGAAGTGACAACATATTTCAGTTTTCCCAAAATAGTTGTTTTATCAATTACAGCGACAAGATAGTAATAGTTATTAATCTTATGCAAATAAAAACCTTCTGTGTCACAATCAATATACATCTTTTCCATCTTCCCGGTAATAAGGAAAGTGGTAACCTTATCAATATATTTTAAAACTGAAGAAAATTCCGCAGCTATCTCCTCGGCAGTCCTTTCTTTATTGTCCAGCTTGCTCACTATTATTCCGTCTCTGTCAAATATAGCCAAAACCTTTACCCCTTTCACTGAAGAAGCAATAAACTTTAATATCTTGTCAAACATTTCTCTTCTCTTTTACTTTGCTGATATTTTCAAGCCAATTTTCAAGCTTTTCAATGGCTTCCTTATTAGGATTAACCGGCTCAAATTGCTCAAGCTTTTTATCAAAATCAGCATCAAGTTCACTCTCGACTAAGCTATCTTTTTTAGATTCCTCAGGCATAACATCAGAAAAACTTACATCTGTTTCATTTTTCTCTTCGCCGTCAAGCTCAAGCTCATCCAGTGAAAACCCTTTGTCTAAAGCAAACTCTTCTTCTACAATTTTCTCTTCAGTCAAAGCCGACTTCTCATCAGAGGTCAAATTTTCAATTTCATCAATTTGTGGTTCAACATCTAAGTTTAACTCACCTATTTCCCCAAAATCATCAATTTCACTTTCAGGCTCTTCGGGCACCAATATCTCTTCTTGTGAAACATTTTCCTTGTGCAAATAAGCGTTTATTTCTGCAACTTTTTTATTTAACAAATCAGGATTAAATTGAAGCTTTTCATTCGCATATTCCAATGCTTTTTCATACTCCCCTTCATTTATAAGCTCTTCAAGCTCAGACTCAACTGCAAAGATATCGATATCTGCATCTTCCCCTCGCTTGATGTCTTCTATAACTTCATCAGCAAGCCCTCCAGCCACTTCAGTCAAATCAGAAGGCTCCTCTTTGACTGACACCTCTTCAACCTCAGGCTCTCCTTCCACAATATCATCCAACCCTTTAGGGGTAGCATCTACTGTCATAGCCAACTCTTCAATAAGTCTTCTTAGCTCTAAATCCTCAAGAGAATTCAGGGAAGCTGTTCTATAATAGTAGATTGCCTTTTCAATATTCCCTTCGGCTCTATAAATTTCACCAAGAAGCTTGTTAGCCCTATGGTTATCTTTTGAAAAAGTGGCAACCTCCAAAAGAAGCCCCTTTGCTTCATTAAGCATACCTTTTCCTAAAAAAGCTTGGGCAAGAATTGTCTTTGCGGCGATATAATCTGGATTGTTGTCTAATCCCTTTGTGCAAATTTCTATTGTTTCGTCGTACTTTTCAAGCTTTAAATATGCCATGGCCAAAGGCATGAAAACTTTAGACTTGGGATTTTCTTCCAACTTTTTTGAAAAATACTCAATATCTCTTAAATATCTGGATTTTTGGCTTTCGTCCATATCAACTCCTTAAGGAAACAAAAAATTCCCTAATAAAATTCAACTTTACCCCTTTTAAAAGCATACCAGAGCCAACTTTTTGTGTCAAGGCAAGTACAACACCACTCTGCCGTGCTTTCTTATCCATGGCAATTGCGCCTATAAACTTCTCTTCATCAAGGTATTTATAATTTAGTTCAAAACCGTACCTTTCCAAAATTATTTTTACTTTATCTGTAACGCCACTATCAACCTGCTTCATAAATTGGCCAAAAAGTGTTTCCAGATACATACCCGTTGCAACGGCAAACCCATGTTTAATCTTATGTTCAGAATCCACTTCTATTGCATGACCAAATGTGTGACCAAAATTAAGAAGCATTCTTTTCCCTTTCTCTTTTTCATCCTCTTTAACCACGTCGGCCTTTATTTGGCAACATTTTAAAATAATATCTTGCAGAATGTTACCTCTTTGTTCTACTTCTGCATAATTCTCAATAAGCATATTATAAAACGATTCATCAAACATAACTGCATACTTTACAACTTCCGCCAAACCGTTTTTATACTCTTCAAAACTTAGTGTATTTAAGAATTTCATATCAATATAAACAGCTTTAGGTTGATAAAAACTACCAACCAAATTTTTGGTATCCCCTAAGTTGACACCGGTCTTACCACCTACACTGCTGTCAACCATAGATAATAAGGTAGTAGGAACCTGATAATAATCTACCCCTCTCATAAAAATAGATGCAGCAAACCCTGCCACATCACCTATTATTCCACCTCCAACGGCTACCAACTTAGAATCCCTAAGACAGTTACTGTTTTTAAGAAAGTTTAATATTTCCGCAACTGAATTAATATTCTTACTTTTTTCACTTGTCTCAAATATATATTTATTTTTTAACTCTCGCAGAAAAGGGTACAGATTAAAAACGTTTTTATCTATCACGTAAAAGGTAGCATTAGGATCAAAATCAGCTAAAATACCTTTAATAAAATCTGAGCCGATTAAAATTTCGTAGGAGTTATCTATCTCTTTTTTTAAATCAACTTTTACGGTTTTCATCAAATAAGCTCCAAAATCTCTTCAACTATCTCCTCAATACTTCTATCCGTTGTTTCGATAATGTGGTCAGATTTTATGTAATAATACGCTCTTTCAAACATCATCCTTTTGATCTCTTCAATAGGATTTTCCACATTAAGGAGTGGCCTATCTTTTGAATCTTTCACCCTTTCATAGATAGCTTCCGGACTTGCTGCCAAGCTTATCAGCACACCACTTTCTTTTAATTTTTGAAAATTTGTAGGATTTACAACTGCGCCTCCACCTGTGGCAACAACATAATTTTTACTTTTACTGACTTCTTCTATAACTTCAGACTCTAATCTTCTAAAATATTCTTCCCCTTTCTCTTCAAATATATCTACTATCTTTTTATTTTCCCGCTCTTCTATAATATCATCCAAATCCTTAAAAATCTTCCCGGTCTTATCTGCCAACGCTCTGCCAACAGTACTCTTACCTGTCCCCATAAAACCAACAAGGTATATATTTTTCTCATAGCTCATAATCTATCACCCCAATCTCTAAAATATTTTTCCATTTTCTTTAATGCCTTTGCCCTGTGGCTAATTTTATTCTTTTCTTCAGGAGATATTTCAGCGGCTGTTTTACCATTTTTAAGGACAAAAATAGGGTCATAGCCAAAGCCATTATCCCCTTTAGGATTAACTCCTATCTCACCCTTCAGCTCTCCAGTAAAAACTTCAATAATTTTGCCTTTTTTTGCTAAAGCAATAGCACATACATAGCGAGCCTTTCTGTCGTCTATATTCTCAAGCTCTTTTAGAAGCTTTTTGTTATTCTCCTCATCGGTAGCATTTTCACCGGCAAACCTTGCTGAGAAAACCCCGGGACGTCCTCCCAGTGCATACACTTCCAAGCCTGAATCATCAGCAATCACGTAATCATCTGTAAGTTTTGATATATATAGCGCCTTAATACATGCATTCTCTTCAAATGTCTTACCAATTTCTTTTATATCATCAGATATATTAAGCTCTTCAAAAGCGGAAACAACGGTAGCTCCACTTTTTAGTATATCGGATATTTCCCTGACTTTATGTTTATTTTTGGTAGCTAATAAGATTTTTAACATTCTATTCCCAAAGCTTTATTTTGAACCTCACCAATAAACTTTATCCCCTTTAGCCCCATTTCAACCATTTTGTTAAGTTTTCCAAGATCAAAAGGCTCCTTTTCAGCTGTGCCTTGAATTTCAATAATTCTTCCGTCAGCTGTTGCCACTATATTAAGATCAGTCTCAGCATTTGAGTCCTCATCATAATCAAGGTCAAGTATGACTTCATCATTTAAAATACCAACACTTACCGCACATACCTGATTTACAATCGGACTCTCTTCCAACGCACCCTCTTTTAAAAGCTTATTGATTGCGAGATTCAAAGCCACATACGCGCCACTAATGGATGCAGTCCTCGTGCCGCCATCAGCTTGAATTACATCACAATCTATTACCAAAGTCCTTTCACCAAGCTTTGACATATCCACAGCTGCTCTAAGACTTCTACCAATAAGCCTTGAGATTTCCTGTGTCCTACCACCCAATTTGCCCTTTACAGCCTCTCTTGAACTTCTCTGATGGGTCGAGCGTGGAAGCATTTGATATTCAGCTGTTACCCACCCTGAGCCAGAGCCTTTCAAAAATGGTGGCACACCTTCAGAAACAGTTACATTACAGATTACCTTTGTATTACCATATTCTATCAATACTGACCCTTCAGGATATATTATATAGTCCTTAATAATTCTAATCTCTCTCATCTGATCAAAATTTCTACCATCTTTCCTCATAAAAACCCCTTAATCTTCAATAATTATTGGAAACCTAACATCTATATGTTTAAATATCTTGCCATCGTCAATAATAAACATTTTTTTTATATAGTCAAAATTATTTCTTATCAGCTCTTTTAATTGCTCTATCATCCTCATTTCATTGTAACTTGAGGACGCCACATTTTCTCCTGACATATAAACGCGGAGCACATTATCCTGAATAACAACTTTTTGAAAAATTATTTTGTTATCGATTTCTGTCTCAGATTCCGACAATTTTGAAAGTCTTTGGAATAAGGAAAGAATTTTGCCTTCATCAGAATTAAAAGGATTGAGCAATACGTAAGTATAACCAAATTTATCATCATCCAAAAACACAGGAATTTTATACGCAGATATAAAAAGCAGAATTAAAAAAAGTGACAATATTATTAAAATAGCTGATATTTTTTTCATAAAGATATAGTAGCAAAATTATCAAACTAATCAAGATGATAACTGCAAACATACCCTGCTTTCAAAAAAAGACTAAGATATCTAAAAAATTAACAATCAATGCTTCTTTATTATTTCCCCAATCTTCTCAGACGCCTTTAACCCTACCCCTGTAAGCTCTATAACCGTTGACTGACCTACATCAATATCCTTTAAGGCAGCGATTACCGAAGCAGAAGTAGGCTCAATAAAATAACCTTTTTTCATAATTTCTTTTAAAGCTGACTTAACATCACTATCGGAAACAATAACGACAGACCCACTCGTTTCAGTTATTATCTCGGCCATCTGTTTTAGTCTGAGAGGTTTTTTGATAGCAATCCCCTCAGCAATAGTTTCGCCATATTCACGGCAATTACCGTCAAGTGCCTCTAAAACAGGTGCACAATTTTCAGATTGCACACAATAAAATCTTGGAAATTTGTCGATGTAACCACTTGCCAAAAGCTCTTTACATGCGATATAAGCACCTATCAAAAGTGTCCCGTTGCCAACGGGCATGACAATATTTTCAGGCAATTTATTTCCTAATTGTTCAAATATCTCGTATATAAAAGTCTTAGTGCCTTCAAAGAAAAAAGGGTTCCAGACGTGACTTGCATAGTATTTTTCATTTGCAGCAGACATAACGGCATTGGTAGTCGCCTCTCTGTCCCCTTTAACCAAAACAAGATTTGCGCCAAATGACTCTACTTGCACAAGCTTACCTTTTGATGTGGATTCCGGCACATATATATCAGCCTTTACTTTAGCTTTAGCGGAATACATTGCCACAGATGCCCCTGCATTGCCGGAAGAATCCTCGACCACACTATCAATACCAAGTTCCTTTATCTTGCTTAGCAAAACGGTTGAGCCTCTGTCCTTGTAAGAACCTGACGGAAACAGATAGTCCATTTTGAAATAAACTTTCCTCCCGTATATTTCATCCTGAACAATCGGAGTAAACCCTTCCCCAAATGTTACGACAGTCTCATCTTTAAATATAGGGATAAATCTTCTGTAACGCCAAAGTCCACTTATTTTTTTATCTATTAGGGCAAGGTCAAACCTTATCTCAGATTTAATATTTAGAAAACTGCCACAATCACATTTCCATCTTTTATCGTTGATATCATAAGTTGTGCCACAACCATAGCACTCTAAAGCATACATAATCTAACCCCTATAACAAAGCTCAACCGCTTTGAGAGCAAGTAGTTCCGTTGCATCATATATGTCAATACTTGATTTTTCTATATAAGGCAATAAAATAGGAATTTCGGTACACCCTGCAATCAAACAATCATACTCTTCATCAATTATCATTGAGAAAGCCTTTCTAAATATTTTAACTGCTTCCTCTTTGTTACCGCACTTTAGTGTATATATTGACTCCATAACCATTTGTTGTATTGAAGCCTTAAAATTAACAATATTTACCCCTTCTTTTTCAAAAACTCTATGGTAAATTCTGCCAATAAATGTGCCATCAGTTGCCATCAGACCGATCTTTTTATAAGATTTATTTGCTTTTACCAAAGACTCCAAAGTACTTTCGACTATACTGACAAAAGGTATTTCTGTTGCTTTCTTCAATTCATCCAAAAAGTAATGTGCCGTATTGCAAGGCATACATAAATAATCTACATTGCATTTTTCAAGCCTTCTGACCGATTCCAATAAATACGGCAAAGGTGATTCTCCTACCCCTCTCAAAAAAGCTGTCCTATCGGGAATTTGAGGGAAATTGTCGATAACAATAGGGATATGTTCCTGATCTTTTTTAGCCGGAGTATTTTTTATGATTTTTAAAAAGAGGTCCGAAGTTGCCTCCGGACCCATACCACCTATAATACCAAGTCTTTTCATTAACTTTCTAAAACCTGCATATCTACTTCATTTTCCAATTTGGCAACTGATGCTGTACAAGTCAAATCCCCTGCCACGTTAAGAGCAGTCCTTCCCATATCAAGAAGAGCATCTACACCTAATATCATAGCATAAGCAAGAGCTACAGGGCTACCTGACGAAGAAAGGTCAAACCCAACGGAATTTAACACCATAAGAAGCATAATCGCACCTGCTCCGGGGACACCCGCGGTACCGATTGATGCAAGCACGGCAGTAACTATTACTGTCACCTGCTGAGGAAGGGTCAAATCCATTCCAGTAGCAAAGGCTACAAACATTACACACACACCCTGATAAATCGCAGTACCGTCCATATTGATTGTCGCACCCAAAGGAAGGGTAAAAGAATATATACCTTTAGAAATACCAAGCTGATTTTTAGCAACATCCATCGTAACAGGCAATGTACCACTACTACTTCTTGTAACAAAAGCAGTGATGATTGCCTCTTTAGACTTTGAAAAGAATTTTACAAATGGAAATCTTCCGATTTTAAGTATTATTCCATACACTATTATAAGGTGAACAATTAGTGCCACATAAACAGTAGCAGTAACTGACAATAGCGGTCCAAAAGCCTTAGCTCCTTGCTTTGCAAACACGACATAAATAAGTGCAAAAACACCTATTGGAGCATATTCGAGTATCCACCTAACCATTTTATAAATAACTTCAGCACTTCCGTCAAAAAAATTGAAAACTGTTTCGGCTGCATTTTTTATTCTACTATCTTCACTATCTCTAAGATATGCAAGACCAATCCCCACAAGCATAGAAAAGAAAATTACCGGCAATATATCACCATTGGCAATCGCTTTAAAAGGGTTTGTTGGAACTATATTAAGTAGCGTATCAACAAGGCTTGGCGCTTTAACCTGCTTAGCCACTCCTGTGCCGATTGATGCAAGGTCTACCCCTTTACCAGGCTTGAACAAATTTCCAAAGAAAAGACCTATAGCAACAGCAAAGCCTGAAGTAATTAAATAAATTACCAACACCTTAATACCAACTTTACCAAGTTTTGAAGGGTGAATACTTGCAGCACCAACAACCAATGAAGTAATAACGACAGGTAAAACTATCATTTTTAAAAGTCTGACAAAAAGGTCACCAAATGGTTTAACCCACATCAACTTGTCAGCAAAAACAAGACCACAAATTGCACCTAAAATCAAACCGATCAAAATTCTTAAAAGCAAGTTTGAGCTCAGGTACATACGTAATAAAGATTTTTTTCTTGCATTGGAACCTCCTTTGACTGTAGTTAAATAAAACTGGGCATATTTTTACTAACATAAATTTCAACATAATTTAACATTTTTTTTAACAACACACCATAAAATAACTAAGTTTTATTAGAATATGCATTAAACATTAAATTTAAGACGTTAAGTGAATATAAGCTTAAATTCAAATTACTGTATCTCTTAATCAAAACATTATTTCATATAAGCATTAGGTTTTGGTTTAACTTTTGGTATAATTGTGCTAATAATACTTTAATTAAACTGTTTGGGAGAAAAGTAAAATCTATGATGAAAATATTTGTAACAATTCTATTACTTGTTTCTTATCCAGCCCTTGCCTTCGGCCCACCACAGCAGATACAAAACAATATGAATCATATGAAAATTATAAGAGTTACTACCGGCAAACTTGCGTCAGATGAAATTTTCAAGCTTCACGGTAAAAAATTTCCATTAAAAGATGCCTATGTAACAGAATATAAGAGCGACACTCATTACTTGGTGGTATGGGCATCCAAATCAAAAACAGAAAAAGATGCTAAAGAATTAATCGAAGCAATGAATAAAAAAATTCCTCTCAGTAAAGCATTTAGATACGTCAACAAAATAAATGTCGACAATATAGAAGTATTTTATGTCATCGGAATGGGAATGGATAACTATTATTTTTTAAAAGGGGATGAAAATTATTGGGTAGCAATAACAGGGGATTACTCATTAGAGTTGTTAAAAAAATTTATAATTGAAGTAAACTGAAAAAATAGAAGGTAAAAAACTTGAACATTTTGACATTTAATGATAATTCTTACAAAACATTATAAGGGGTATAAATGAGTCCATTAATTTTTCTCTACCTTTTTTTTGCCGGAACACTGATTAGCTTATATACAAACAAAAGACTCGTTAAATTTTACAAAAACAAATGGATTATGTATGGATTTGTTTTATTCTCAGGACTTGCAGCAAACCAACTTTACGACTACTACAAGAGTACTCCCTCAGAACCGGAAAAAGTCTCTTTTGAAACCCAAAGTATACTTGCCGATAATGATACATTATACGAATCTACTCACGGATACGTTATTCTTATACCAAAAGGTTACCGCTATTTGGCTGCAGTTGACCCTACCGCTTCCATTTATGCAGAAAAAAAATCTGATGATAAAAAAAATTCAAACACCATAACGGTTTCAATAATCAAGGCCAAAGGCTCGCTAAACGAGATGATGCCTGATCTTACAAAGAAGTTAAAAGAGAAGTATAGCAGTTTTAACTATTTGGAAACGACAAATCATTCACAGGATAAATTGCTAAGATTTACATTTAAACTGAATGAAGATAAAAATTACGGGGTGATGCGCTTTGTTGTAAAAGATGGACTATTGTATAACTTAACCGCTATAGCCAAAAACCCGCCAACGGATAGTTTTCCTGAAGAGTTAGAATCGACGATTCAATCTTTTAGATTAAAATAAAAGCCCGCCTAATCAGCGGGCTTTTTTATTCAATATACTTAACACCCTTAACGAAGTCTCAAGTGGACAGGCTATTTTTTGATCTGTTTCATTACCTCTTCCACAAAGTTTTCCTGCTTTTTTTCCAAGCCTTCTCCCAATTCATATCTAACAAATCTTCTAACTCTAATATTTTCACCAATCTTAGCAATCTTTTCAGCAATATACTTCTCAACAGTTACATCTGGATTTTTCACAAAAGGCTGAGTCAAAAGACATACACTATTAACAAACTTTGAAATCTGACCTTCTACCATTTTTTCTATAATATTATCAGGCTTACCTGATTCTTTTGCCTTGGCTATATAAATTTCTCTTTCTTTAGCCACAAGCTCCGGGTCAACCTCTTCTGGAGAAACAAACTTTGGGTTTGCAGCACAAATATGCATTGCTATATCTTTGCAAAGCTCTTGAAAATCTTCATTTCTTGCCACAAAATCAGTTTCACAGTTAACTTCAACAAGTACACCTATTTTACCACCAGCATGAATATAAGAAGATACCATACCTTCAGCAGCAATCCTGCCTGATTTTTTAGCTGCATCAGCAAGCCCTTTTTTTCTCAAATGCTCTATAGCCTTTTCCAAATCACCATTTGTCTCGTTAAGTGCCTTTTTACAGTCCATCATGCCGGCACCAGTTTTTTCTCTAAGCTCCTTTACTAAAGCAGCAGTAATTTCAGCCATTTCTACTCCTCCTCTTCATCGTCAATATTTTCAATGTCAGCAGAGATTATTTCATCCACAGGGATATCTTCCCCTTCTTCCTCTTCAGTTGAAGCGGCTCTAATCTCTTCAACAAGACCATCCTCTTTCAACTGTCTCCCCTCATTGATAGCATCAGCTATTCTTTCAGCAATAAGCTGACAAGCCCTTATTGCATCATCATTACCAGGGATAGGAAAATCTACCAACTCAGGATCAGAGTTTGTATCAACTATGGCAACTATTGGGATATTAAGCTTTTTAGCTTCATTTACAGCATTCATCTCCCTTTTTATATCAATAATAAACATAATATCAGGGATTTCGTCCATATCTCTTATACCGGCAAGGTTTTTCATCAGCTTATCATATTCCTTTTTAAGCGTAGATACCTCTTTTTTCTTAAACCTGTTTACGTAGCCTGAGTTAAACATCTCTTCAAGCTCTTTCATTCTCTGAACTCTACCCTTAATTGTAGGGAAGTTAGTTAACGTACCACCAAGCCAGCGATTATTTACATAATAGCTTCCGCATTTCTCAGCAGCTTCCTTCACTGCATCTTGTGCCTGCTTTTTAGTACCAACGAAAAGGAATTTTCTCCCTTCCTTAGCCATATCCCTTACGAATTCATATGCCTGATTAAAGCACTGAACTGTTTTTTGAAGGTCAACAATATAAATACCGTTTCTCTTGCCAAATACATATTTGGTCATTTTTGGGTTCCATCTTTTTGTCTGATGGCCGAAGTGAACACCTGCCTCTAACAGGCTTTTCATTGAAATGTGAGACATATTTCCTCCTATTTGTTTTTCCTCCGCCTTATAAATTTGGGCACCTTTTAAAGGCACTAGCCCAAATTCAACACAAAGGCGTGCGTTTTAGGGAGGGTTTAATAACACATAAGTTATATATTTGCAAGAAAAATAACAAAAAAACTTAAAAATTTAATATCGAAGACTTGCTATGTAAAATAAATTTCTAATGGTTTATTTGTCATCCATATTTTCAGTTGTGTCACCTAAAACTCTTTTCAAAACTTCATCCCTTAATATGATTGCCACATCCGCTTTAGACATCCCTGTCTCTTTCGAATCATATTCAATCGTGTCAAGAAAAAGAAATTTACTGCCAAGTCCGATGGAGCAAGGGAGCGTAATAGTAGTCCCGCATTTACAGTTTCTATATGCAATAACATCATGTATATCTTTAAAATCGATTATCTGCAAATTACTCATCGCGACATGGTCAGGGATTTTGGTATTTTTCAAAAAATCCTTAAAATCCTTAAACTCATACCCACAACAATTACATTTTCTGGGGAACTGCATCTCACAAAATCGGATAACATCGTCCACATACTTTAAAATATTCAAATCATTCATATTAATCTCTCAACAAATTTGTGTTATGGTATGAAAGATAGCACATCAGCAAAATTTTGCTATACTTTTTAAATTAAAAAATCAATAGGAAATAAAATTAACCTATAAATGAATGTTTTTAATATCTATCACAATATCTTCCAAATCAAGCATGGCATTTATAAGTGATATATTTTTATATTTTGCTATGTCCGTAAAATGAACATCCGCCACTTTTAATACGTTTTTGTCAATATAATACTGTCTTTTGGTTCCATTTAATAGAAAAGTCGATGGGGTAACCCACACTCTTCCGTCAAAAAAAGCTACATTTGAAAATGTAGTATCGGTAACCATGTCATTTTTAATAAATAAAAACTCCGCTTGCGACTCCGCCTGACACATATCAAAGCACTTTCTGTCAAGAAATTTAAATCTATAATTTATAGTGTCATTGAAGACCGCAAAAAGTCTATCAATTTTTCTTTTTTCATACTCCGCGATTTCTACCCCTTTGACATCCCTGTCATAAATAACTTTTACTTTATAAAGCCCATACTTAGGTAAATTTAATAGATATAGGCGCTCTTTCAGGGAAAAGTTAACATTTACCCCATAAAGATTATGAACAGAATTCACCATTCTTTTTTCATGATACTCCAAATTATAAAATACGCCGTTATATAGCTTTATTGATTCAAAAAGTAGGGACATATATCTTATCAAGCATCTCCTTATATTCTCTTTGACAATCCGAATAAACGGTTATCCCGCCACCCGATTTGTAGAAAAACCTTCCTCCATCATTTTCAATAAATCTAATTAAAACACAGGAATCAAGTATTTTGCCATCAAATATTCCCGCTATCCCGGTATAAAAACCTCTTTCATAGTTTTCAGCATCTTTTATTATTCTTACCGTTTCTTTTTTTGGAGCTCCGGTAACCGAGCCTGCAGGCAAAAGTGATAATAAATTTTCTGCAATACTGCTTTTAAAGCATTTGCTTAAGTTTCCTCTAATTTCACTGCTTGTTTGCCAAAGCTTTTTATCTCGGCTTATTATCTCACTTATAAACCTAAACTTTGTAACCGTTACATCCTCAGCTATCATATTAAGATCATTTCTAAGCAGGTCAACTATGGTAATATGCTCTGCCAGCTCTTTTTCATCATTTAATAAAATCTCTTTGGCATTGGGTAAGTCAGCACTGATTGTGCCTTTCATAGGATATGTATAAATATAATCACCATCTACTTTAACAAATGTTTCGGGGGAGAAACACACAAACTTATCAAGAAATTTAATTCTGTATTTTGCCTTACTCATAAAAAAAATATCACTCAGTGACAAATTTGTAAAAATTTCAGTCTTACATGTAAAGTTAGTCAAATAACTGTTCCCTTGAATGAGGTTATCTTTTACATACTCAAAACCAAGCTTGTAAGTCTCATACGCCACCGGGGAAAATGCCAGGTCATATGTTGCACTGCTGTACCTGTTTTTAACATTTTTAGCACATGGAAAATCAAATAATATTTTTTCAGGCTCAACATCTACAAGTTTTTCAATTACAAACTCTTTCAGGTTGTAATCAATAAGAAAAATAAAAGGTATGCCGAAATTGTAAAAATTATTAAATTTGTCGCAAAATTTACTACTATCTAATATTGTACTTTTTTTCTCAAATGTCTTTATCATTCGATTATCGAGTTAATAAACCTTTTAAATTGAGTCGTATCTGTTTGTCTTTTTACCGCTTCTGTTCCTATAACAAATCCATCTGCATATGTCATTACTTTTTCAGTATCATTTTTAGTTTTAATCCCAAAACCAAATACAACTTTCTTACTCGTCATTTTTTTTACAAATTTTACTTTCTCGACTAGCTCATCATCCAGAAAGTTCACATTACTCCCAGTAACCCCTCTTACCCCAACAAAATATATAAAATCCGCTTTAGTCCCCTTCAAGCCTTCAATATCTTCCTCTCGGCTTTCCGGTGTTACAAATGGAATAATCGGAATATCAAAACCGTTATCATAAAAAAAACCGTGCATTCTATTTGGCAAATCTGCCACAATAACACCATTTATCAACTTGCCATATTTTTGAGAGAATTCCATTAGCCCATACTGATAAAATATATTTGCGTATGTCATAATGTACACTTTTGACTTTTTATAAGCTTCAACAATCTTCAAAATATCATCTATTTTGATATTGGACTTTACAACCTTGCTTGCAGCCTCAGCAATTACGGGGCCGTCTGCCACAGGGTCATTGTAGGCTAACCCTACTTCAACAAAATCTGCTTTTTCCGCAAGATACTTAAAAACCTCTTCAAATTTCTTCATATCGGGATACCCCCCTAAAATATAAAAACCTTTCATATTGCTCCCTCCATATTTTCCAAAATAATCTCCAAGTCCTTATCCCCTCTTCCTGAAAGATTTATAAGTATAGTTTTATCTTTAAACTTTGATGCATTTTTTATGAAATAGCCAACGGCATGGCTTGACTCAAGGGCAGGAAGAATCCCCTCAAGCTTACAAAGCTCTAAGCACCCGTCCAAAGCCTCTTTATCCCTTGCATAGTGATACTCACATCTTTTTATCTCTTTTAAAAATGAATGCTCCGGTCCAACACCCGCATAATCAAGACCGGCAGACACAGAGTGGACATTGCTAATCTGCCCCGATTTGTCTGTCAAAACATAAGACAAACTCCCTTGGAATATACCCTTCTTTCCAAAACTCATCCTTGCTGCATGTTCACCATCTTTATCCGAAATTCCGCCCGCTTCGACACCAACAAGTCTTACACTTTCTACATCTAAAAACCCTTTAAACATCCCTATTGCATTGCTGCCGCCACCGACACAGGCAATAATATAATCAGGCATAATCCCTAAATTTTCAAAATATTCCCTTGATTCCTTCCCTATCACTGACTGAAAATGAGAAACAATCTTAGGAAACGGATACGGCCCCAATGCTGACCCAAGGACATAATGAGTAGTATTACAACTTGAAACCCAATCTCTAAGTGCCGCACTTACTGCATCTTTTAAAGTCTTAGTCCCCTCATCCACTACTTTCACTTCCGCGCCAAGCATCTTCATACGCTTTACATTCATTGACTGCCTTTTTGCATCAATACTTCCCATATAAACTGTGCACTTAAGGTTTAAAAGTGCTGCAACCGTTGCCGTTGCCACACCGTGCTGCCCTGCACCTGTCTCGGCAATTATCCGCTTTTTCCCCATTTTTTTTGCCGACAGTGCCTGCCCTAATGAATTATTAATCTTGTGAGCCCCGGTATGCAGCAAATCTTCTCTTTTAAAATATACCTTGCACCCATATTTTTTTGACATATTCTCTGCATAATAAATAGGGGTAGGCCTGCCGGCATAGTTTTTAAGTAAGTCATTCAGCTTATCATTAAAATCTTTATCACATTTAAGTAATTCAAAACTCTTGTCCAACTCATCCAATACCGGAATAAGAGTCTCAGCCACAAATTGTCCACCAAATTCACCGTAAAACCCTTTCATTATTCACCACCTTTTACCGATTCTATAAACTTTTTCATAAGCTCATAATCCTTTTCCCCCTGTGCATTTTCCACACCTGAGGATACATCAACTCCAAAAGGTTGATACTGTTTTATTACATTTTTTACATTTTTATAATTAAGCCCACCGGCAATTATTAATTTACTTCTGAGCATTTCTAACCACTCAGGAAAACTTTCAAATTCACCGCTGCCTTTACTGTTATCATATAAAAAATACTTAAAGTTATTATCTAAAGGTTTGGCATTTGACGCAAAAATGAGATTATTTTTATTTATCTGCTCATACACCTGAATATAATCAAAACTATCCTCTACATTTGATACATCTGCATAACTAACACTAACGGCAACAGATTTAATCTTACCCCTTGCATATTGAGCAAGTTTTTTTGCTGTATCATCATCGACATATCTTTTGCTCTTTTTATAAAGTACTACCCCTACAGCAGTATACCCGAGAGACATTGCCCAATCTATATGTTCAAAAGTTTTTATACCACATACTTTTACAAACATTTCAAACTCTCATATATTTCCAAAATCTTTTCACCCGGAATTTTTGATTGCATCAAATAAGAGCCTATCAAAAAAGCATTAGCTCCGGCAGCCTTGAACATTAGCACATCCTCTTTACTGCTGATTCCGCTCTCAGCTACCTTAAAATAACCTTTACTGAGGCTTGAAATTATCTCTGCACACTTATTTTTATCAATTTTAAGTGTTTCAAGATTTCTTGAATTTACTCCCAGAAGGTCAAACTTGGCTTTCTCTGCAATGGTAATCTCCCCCTTTTCATGAATTTCGGTTAGCACATATAGACCAAGGCTTTTTGCATAATTAAAAAGCTCTACATACTCTTTTTCACTCAGTGCTTTAACTATCAATAGGATAATATCTGCCCCGAGTTTGTAAGCTATATCTATCTGTTTTTTGGAAATTATAAAATCCTTGCACAAAACAGGAATCTTCACCTGACAAGCCACCTGTTGCAAATAGGTAAATCCCCCTTTAAAAAACTTTTCATCCGTAAGCACACTTACGGCACCTGCACCGGCTTTTTCATATATTTTTGCCTGCTCTACAACATTAATATCGGTATTAATGTCTCCAAGACTCGGTGAAGCCTTTTTTACTTCGGCGATAATCGGTCTATTTCTCAAAAACTCCAAAGGGGAAAATATCTCTTTTTGCCTCTCAAAAGTTGGCACTTCCAATGTATCTATTTCCAACAGCTTATTTTCAAGAATCTTCGACAACATCTAATTACCCCTCAAGCTTTCAAAATATTTTCTGACTTCACCGTTTTTAAGTTTATTTTTTATCCTTTCAAAAATATCATTTAAATCTTCATTCTCAATAAGTTGAAAAGCATATGCGGTATTTATGGCAATCAGGTTATTTAAGTCTTCATCCCCGCCTTCAATAGCCCTTTTAAAAAGCTCGGTTGCCTCATCACTGTTTTCAACACGTGGCATGTCAAACGGTTTGAAAAAGTCTTTCGGATTAATTTCCAACTTTTCAATTTTTCCACCTGTTACCTTTCTAGCAAAAGTTATGTCACAGCTTGAAATCTCATCATAACCGTCTTTTGATGATACCACTAAAATATTATTTCTATTCAATCTTACCAATGCCTTTGCATATACATCAAGCTTCGCCACAGAATTTATTCCGATAAGCTGATATTCAGGATCGGCAGGGTTTAGCATCGGGCCTAAGTAGTTAAAAATAGTTGGCACTTTTAGCTCCCTTCTTATTTTGCCCACTGATTTGAGAATAGGGTGATAATTTGGTGCAAAGAGAAATACAAAATTATGCTTTAGTAAAAATTTCTCTGCTTCTTCTTTGGTCAGTTTTACCGGGACACCCATCATTTCCAATATGTCTGCCGAGCCAACTTTTCCGCTTTGGGCCACATTTCCATGCTTTACAACATTGAACCCAAAACTACCAAGCACTATTGAAACAATCGTGGATACATTTATCGTAGATTTGCCGTCCCCGCCTGTGCCGCAAGTATCTACTTTATTTTTAAGATCCACATCCAATTTTATTTTATACCTATTTAATACCGTTGCAGCTGCAGAAATCTCCTCTTCACTCTCCCCTTTTAATCTCAGAGCGATAAGTGCAGAGCCAATCTGAGCCTCTGTCAAATTGCCATTCACCATAGAATCAAAAAAATCTACATACTCTGCGAAAGACAATCTTTCATCAGAATTAACCTTTTTAACCAATGTTTCCATCTTTACCTCCGCAATAATTTACAAAATTTTCTATTATCTTATCCCCGAATTCGCTTAAAAATGATTCCGGATGATATTGCACCCCAAACAACTTCTTTTCAGGAATCTCTATGGACATTATTTCGTTATCGGAAATACTTCTTGAAGTAACAAAACTTTCGTCAATATCTATTACAAGGGAGTGATAACGAACAGCTTTAAATGATTTCGGAACACCTTTATATAAAACTTCATCTTTTATAACTTTTACATCTTCGACTTTTCCATGTTTTATTGTCTGTGCATTTCTTACACGATTTCCCAAATAGTAGCCTATCGCCTGCATCCCTAAGCAAACACCAAAAATTGGCAGTTTGCCCGCATATTCGTTCAAATATTTAAGGGTTGTCCCTGAATTAGCAGGATTTGAAGGCCCGGGGGAAAGTATTATACCTTTATAATTATCGGCTTTTATAAACTCATCATTTTTAATAACCCTTACTTCCTGCCCGAGCTGTTTAAACACCGCATAAAGATTGAATGTAAAGGAATCATAATTATCAATTAGTAAAAACATTGTATCTCTCCATATTTTTTATTCTTTCAAGAGCATTGAAAAGTGCTTTTAATTTTTCCTGAACCTCTTTGTATTCTTTTTCCGGAATACTGTCGTGGACAATCCCAGCACCTGCTCTGAAAACAGTTTTACTACCAGTTACCTTTGCACTTCTGATTGTAATACAGGTATCCATGTTACCGCTGTATGAAAAATACCCAGTGCAACCTGCATAAAATCCTCGGGGGCTTTTTTCGTAACTGTCAATAAGTTCCATTGCTCTTACCTTTGGTGCACCAGTTACGGTGCCGGCTGGGAATGTGTTCATAAAAAGCTCAATATTTGAAGAATTTTCATTAAGTTCACCTACCACTTCCGAAACGATATGAATTACATGGGAATAAACTTCAGGCACAAACGATTTGCCCACCTTCACACTTTCAGGTTTGCAGCAGGTATATAAATCGTTTCTTGCCAAATCCAAAAGCATCAGGTGCTCAGCTCTCTCCTTTTCATCATTCAAAAGCGATGCTTTTATCTCATCAAGATTTTCCCCCACAGGATAAGTGCCGGCAATCGGTTTTAATGTTGCAATTCTGTCCTTTACTTTAAGGTGAATCTCAGGGGAGGAGCCACATACCACTTCACCGTTAAATTTCAAATAAAACATATAAGGTGATGGATTTAAATTTCTAAGAGCTCTGTAGAGACTTAACGGATTTATTTTTGAGTTTATTTCGTATTTGTTTGAAATAACGCATTGTATAACCTCACCATCATAAATATCTTTTTTCAACCGCTCTACAGTTTCAACAAATTCACTTTCTTCGTATTCATTGACAATTTCAAAAGTTTCATCCGTTTCAAAATTGTCAAAATTGAGCCCGTGCAGCTTTTCTGCCATTTTCAGAGTTGCTTTTTTTGCCTTTTCGTAAGCCTGCTCTACGTCCCCTTTACAGTCAACGGACACGCACGAATACATCTTACCCAAGTGGTTGTCAAAAATGTAAAACTCATCAACAAGCATTAATTGCATTAGATTTTCATGACTTGGCTCTTTTATCCTGTTTCTTAAAACACCCATATAATTAATCATTTCATAACCGATGTAACCCACATAGCCACCGGTAAAATCACCGAAGTTGTCATAATATCTTCCATTAAAGGTTTTGATATTGTTATTAAGATAATCCATAGGATTAATATCTATCTCTGTCTTTTTACCATTCTTTACGGAATAAAGTTTTCTGTTTTTAAAGGTCAATACCTCTTTGGGCTTAAAGCCAAAAAATGAAAACCTTGAAAAGGTCTTATCCAGGTTTGCGCTCTCAAGCATAAAAAGGTTATCCTCACTTGAAAAATTTCTTAAAAGTGCAATCGGCGTAAATGTATCCCCCACAATCTCCCTGTAGACAGGCACCCTGTCATACTTTTTAAAATCTTCTTTAAATGTTTCAAAATCCGGAAAAAGCATTTTATATCCTCCTTTTGGTATAAAAAAAGGCCGCGAGTTTTATCCCACGGCCTTAGAATATAACAGAAAAGGCCGTGTGGTTGCTCACCACACGGCCCTTATAGACATAGTTTTATGGTGAACAACCTAACTTATTGTTACTGTCCACCACCAAGCTGTTAAATTTAAGTTCACTCTGTAATCTCTCATATCATCGGTGTATACATCAACTACTTTAATTTGTAAAGCATTTTTTAACACTCTTTCAATTTAAATTTTGATACTATCTCTCTTAGCTCTTCAGCCAACCCCTTTAATCTTTCTGCCTGATTATGATTTTCCACTGCTATTGAAGAGTTTTCCTGTGATATGGCAGCAATATCAGCCATATTGTTAGAAATCTCCTGACTTGTTGCACTCTGCTGGTCAACTGCGGTAGCCACAGCCGTAATCTTATCTGCTATTTCAACTACCCCATCAATTATCTCGCTGAGGCTTATCTTGAGGTTACCTACCATCATACTACCCTCTTCAGCAAGCTTCACCCCTTTATCCATATCATTTACAGAAGTCTCCACCTCTTTTTGGATATTGTTTATCATATTGTCAATCTCTCCCGTTGCTTTTACAGTCCTTTCGGCAAGTTTTCTAACCTCATCGGCTACCACAGCAAAACCTCTGCCGTGCTCCCCCGCTCTTGCAGCTTCTATCGCAGCATTTAAGGCTAAAAGGTTTGTCTGGTCTGCAATCTCGGAAATTACGCTCAAAATTTCACCTATCTGCTCAGAAGATTTACCAAGTTGCTTGATACTTTGCCCCGTACTGATTACTGAGCCTGAAAGCGTATTGATACTGTCAACAGTATCATCCAAAATCTTTCTACCTGTGTCTGCGGATTCCCTCACCGAATTAATTTCATTTGTAATCTGCTCGATATTTTGAGAAATCTCCTGAATGGTAGCAGTCATCTCATGAACAGCCACTTCCACCTGAGAAACTCTTTCTGCCTGACTTTCGGCACCTTGACTCATTTCATCACTTGAAACAGCCAAAGCCTCTGCAGAGCTTGTGACATCAATGGTAGCTCGGCTGACACCACATAATGCACTATTCATCTGCTCCACCATTTTATTGACATTTTCTATAATAAGACCAATCTCATCTCTACTTTTTACGGCAAGAGTATTGGTCAAATCCCCTTCTGATATTTCAGAGAAAAGTCTTTGTAGCTCATCTATCGGGTTTAATACATTTGCCTTAAAAATAATCCTTAATAAAACCAAAAATACCACAATAACCGCAAGGCTTGACAGTAGCATGATGGATCTTATTGCAGTAACGGTACCGCCTATAAACTCATCTTCATATGAGCCGCCCGCAATAATCCAATCTTTCGGTGCATAATAAGTGTAAGCTACAATTTTGTATTTCCCCTCCCATTTATACCTTACAACTCCGTTCTTATTTTTAACCATCTCTTTTGCAAAATCATACTTTAGTATACTTGTGCCTTCATATTTTTTACTGGGGTGAACTTCCAATACCCCATTAGAGTTCATAACGTAAAAATAACCTGTCTTCCCTATCTTTGTGGTCTTAATTGTCTCTTTTATATTATCAAGCATTTTAGCCTGAAGCACTCTTGAACCAGATAAAAGTTCATCTTCAGGGATAGCTACTACTACCACCCAATTCATTTGGATAAAATATCTATAGGCTGCGTATATTTTCTGTTTCCCTTTATCTGTATCGATTTCGTAAGTGATTGTCCCGTTCATCTCGTCAATCATCTGCTTTATATAATCACCGCTATCTTTCATACTTTTAGAATAAGGTGGTTTTACCGCATAACTGCCGTCATCAACTTTTAATGCATAAGCAAAACCAGTCTTTAAAACTTTTTTCTTTAAGATAATATTTGCCATTCTAAAAGAGAGTGTGGACTGGTCTTCCCCTTGAGCTGCGTAAAGAGAATACATATTCATTAAGGTCTCAGAAAAACTATTAGCTTCATTTTCAAGCATCTGAAATCCGTCTTTTACTCCGTTTTCAGCAACCAAATCGGCAGTTTTTATTGTCCCTTCCAAAGACTTTTTAAAAGTGTCAACCTCTGCCATAATCTGTTTGGCAATCTCTTGGGAAAATTTTTTCTTTGCTTGGCTTATGATGGCTAAACTTATTACCAAAAAACTTAAAATAAGAATCATACTAACGGAAAGAAGTATTTTTGTCCTGATTTTCATATTTGAAAACATAAGCAGCTCCAATATAATTTAGTAAAAGAGATTGCACCCATTAAAGCGCAATCCTATTTTAATTGTGTATTTATAAGGTAAAACTTTTATTTCTTTTAGCAAGCTATTACTTTTTCAAAAGTGGAAACCCCATCTCTTCACGACTTTTTAGATAACTTTCCGCGCAAAGTTTAGCCAAATTTCTAACCCTTGCAATGTAGCCTGTCCTTTCCGTAACAGAGATTGCATTTCTTGCATCAAGTAGGTTAAATGTATGGCTACACTTCAAACAGTAGTCATACGCCGGCAGCGGCAATCCTCTTTCAACCGTCCTTTTACATTCAGCCTCATACATATCAAAAAGTTTAAATAACATTTCAGTATCTGCCACTTCAAAATTGTAAGTTGAGCCTTCTACTTCATTTCTGTGATAGACATCTCCGTAAGTGACATGTTTATTCCACTTAAGGTCAAAAACAGAGTTTACACCTTGCAGATACATTGTAATTCTTTCAAGCCCGTAAGTAATCTCTCCGCTTATAGGTTTTAAGTCGATGCCACCCGCTTGTTGAAAATATGTAAATTGGGTAATCTCCATACCGTCAAGCCATACTTCCCAGCCAAGCCCCCAAGCACCAAGCGTAGGTGATTCCCAATCGTCCTCTACAAATCTGATATCATGCTTAAGAGGGTCAATCCCCAAGTATTTCAAGCTGTCTAAATAAAGCTCCTGAATATTTTCAGGGGAAGGTTTCAAAATAACCTGAAACTGATAATAGTGCTGCAATCTGTTGGGATTTTCGCCATATCTTCCGTCAGTAGGTCTTCTGCTTGGCTCTACGTATGCAACATTCCAAGGCTCAGGGCCTAAGCATTTCAAAAAAGTTGCGGGGTTAAATGTCCCCGCACCTACCTCTATATCGTAAGGCTGATATATTATACAGCCATTTTTAGCCCAAAACTCCTGCAACTTCAAAATCACATCTTGAAAATACATCTTTCCTCCATCAATATGTATCGCACATTTTTTTAAATACTTTAGTTACTTTTTCATCCTTTTTGCGTTTGCTCTTAACGGTAAAGAGTGTAATTTTATGAATCCGGTAGCGTCTGTCTGATTATATGCACCCAAATCATCATCCATAGACACTACTAATTTATCATAAACCGTATATGCTGATTCTCTTGAAACAACAGTGATATTCCCTTTGTAAAGTTCAAGCTTTACTTTTCCTGTTACAAATTCTTGAGATTTTTCCAAAAATGCCCTCAAACAATCCATCTCAGGGCAATACCAATAGCCTGCATACACGAGATGAGCAAATCTTGGCATCAAAGTATCTTTAAGGTTTATAAGTGAGCCATCAAGGGTCAACCCCTCCAAATCCCTATGTGCTGCCATCAATATTGTTGCCCCGGGTGTCTCATAGACACCTCTTGACTTCATCCCTACATATCTGCTTTCAACCATATCCACTCTGCCTACTGCATTTCTTCCGCCTATTTCATTTAATTTCTTAAGTAAATTTGCCGGGCTCAGCTTCTCACCGTTAACAGCTACTGGCTCACCTTTAACAAATTCAATTTCTACAGTTTCAGGAGTGTTAGGAGCATCTTCAGGTGCAACAGTCAACTCAAACATATCTTTTGGAGGTCTTTGAGCCGGATCTTCAAGAATGCCCGCTTCAAAGCTAATATGCATTAAGTTTTCGTCACTACTCCACGGTTTGTCGGCAGTTGCCTTTACAGGGATGTTGTGTTTTGCCGCAAACTCCATCGCCTCTTTTCTACCTTTAATTACATTGAAAAACTCAGGATCACGCCAAGGCACAATCGCTTTTAATTCCGGAGCAAGAGCAGCAGCTGTAAGCTCAAATCTTACCTGGTCATTCCCTTTACCTGTGGCACCGTGAGCAATATATTTGGCACCATATTCCTTGGCAAGCTCAACCATACCTTTTGCAATAATCGGTCTTGCAAGGGAAGTCCCCAAATAATATCTCCCTTCATAAAGGGCATTAAACTTTATTGAAGTGAAAACAAAATCTTTTACAAACTCTTCCTTTAAATCGACAATTCTAAAATCTTTAGCACCTGACGCATAAGCTTTTTTCTCTATTGCGGGCAGATCATCCCTTTGCCCCAAATCGGCAACATATGCGATGACATCAAGCCCTTTAAGCTCAAGCCACTTTAAAATAACTGATGTATCAAGTCCTCCTGAATACGCTAGTACTACTCTCTCTCTTGCCATGTTGAACCTCCGATTATTTTATTTTATTAAACTTACCATAATAGCCTTTTGTGCATGAAGCCTGTTTTCTGCCTCGTCAAAAACTATCGACATTTCTGATTCCAAAACATCTTCCGTGACCTCTTCACCCCTGTGAGCAGGTAAACAGTGCATAAAATATGTCCTCTTCCCTGTTGCATTCATAAGGTCAGAATCTACCTGATACCCTTTAAAATCTCTTATCCTCTTTTCGGACTCTTCCTCTTGCCCCATACTTGCCCAGACATCAGTGTATATTATGTCTGCTCCTTTTACCGCCTCATACGGGTCATAAACAATATCAATATTAGCTCCAGTTTCTTTACCTATTTTTTGTGCTTCTTCAAAGACTTCTCTTTTGGCTTCATAGCCTTTTGGGCAAGCTAACGTAAAATCCATTCCAAATTTTGCCGCACCAATCATCCATGAATTTGCCATATTATTGCCATCTCCGATAAAAGCAACCTTAACACCGCTAAACTTGCCAAATTTTTCATATATTGTCATAACATCTGCCATTACCTGACACGGATGAAAATCATCAGTAAGCCCGTTAATCACGGGGACCGAAGCATACTTTGCCAATTCTTCTATTTTGGAGTGAGCAAAAGTCCTTATCATTATCATATCAACATAACGGGAAAGTGTCCTTGCGGTATCGGCAATAGTTTCTCCCCGTCCAAGCTGAATATCATTTTTGCTTAAAAATAGAGGGTAGCCACCAAGTTCATAAACCCCCACTTCAAATGATACCCTTGTCCTTGTTGATGATTTTTCAAAAACAAGTGCAACCTTTTTCCCTTTCATATAGTGGGTCTGATCAATATTCTCTTTTCTATCCCTCTTTAATTTTATGGCAAGCTCAATCATCTCTATAAGCTCTTCTCTCGTAAAATCTTTAAGTGTTAAAAAATCTCTTTTCAATTTCTCCTCCTATTCAGCCAAAAGCCTTTCAAAAATTTGTAAACCTTTGTCTAATGTCTCTTTATCTATATTTAACGGCGGATAGACTCTAAATGTATTATTCCCGGCAGGGATAATCACTAAGCCGTTTCTTAATGCTTTTTTAACAAACTCTGCAGCATCAATATCTTCACAGAGCTTCACCCCGAGCATCATCCCTATCCCCCTGACATCTCCAACATTACTAAAAATTTTAACAAGACGTTCTTTGATATAATCCCCTTTCTCCTTGACCGATTTCAAAAATCCGGGTTTAAGCATTTCATTCAAAACGCTCTTTGCTGCCGCACAAGCCAAGAAATTACCACCAAATGTAGAACCGTGAGTGCCATAGCTCAAATACTCACCTACTTCTTTTCTTGCAACCATTGCACCTATTGGCACACCGTTACCGAGAGCTTTTGCCATAGTCATAATATCAGGCTCAATACCATAATGCTTGTATGCAAAAAGTTCTCCAGTTCGGCCCATCCCCGTTTGAATCTCATCAACGATTAATAGTATATCATTATTTTTTGCATAATCGTAAAGTGCTTTGACAAATCCCCTTTCAAGTGGCACTACACCGCCTTCCCCCTGAACAAGCTCAATCATGACCGCAACTACATTATTCTTTTTAGCAAGAGCCAAGAATGCGTCAAAATCATTAGTATCAATATGGAAAAAGTAATCTGCCACCGGTCTGAACCCTTCTTTTACCTTATCTTGCCCGGTCGCTGAAAGTGTCGCATAAGTCCTTCCATGAAAGGAATTTTTCAATGTTATGATTTTATAACGCAACCCGTTATACTTTTTGTTGCCGTAAATTCTTGCAAGCTTTATGGCAGCTTCGTTTGCCTCCGCTCCGGAATTGCAAAAAAATACACCGCCACCAAACGAATTTTCAGAAATAATATCCGCAACCTCTTCCTGAATACCTATTCCGTAAAGATTAGAAGTATGAATCAGCGTTTTTGCTTGCTCGCAAATTGCATTAGCAACAGGTTCGAACGAATGACCCAAATTTGTCACTGATATGCCAGAGCCAAAATCGATATAACTTTTACCATCCTTATCAAAAAGATAAGCACCTTCCCCTTTGACAAAGGAAACATCATAACGCTTATAACATTTGATTAAACTGTCCATAGCGCCTCCGAAAACATGAATTATATATAATTGTATCCTAAAAATCAATTTTATGTTGCAATAGCACCTAATATTTTTATATATTTACACCAATATGACTAAAGAATTGCTTAAAAAAATACCGAACAAAAATTTTTTATTAAACTCTCTGTTATTGAGCTGCTCCAATAGGGCACTTCTTAGCTACTGTATTGATGAAGAGCTTAATAATTTGAGAAAAAAAATCCTTAATGGCAATACAAAAGCGGTAGATTCACATAAACTTATACAAACCATTCATTCAAGATATAAGCAAATATATAGAGGCACAATCATCCCCGTAATAAATGCTACAGGTGTAGTGCTTCATACAAACCTTGGACGAGCGCCGATATCTGAAGAAATATTTGAAAATATAAAAAAGATTGTTACAAGCTATTCCAACCTTGAATATGACATAAAAAAAGGGGAAAGAGGGGACAGATACCATCATGTGGCTGAATATTTGAAGATACTGACGGGTGCTGAAGATGCTTTAATCGTAAACAATAACGCCTCAGCGGTATTCTTAATCTTGAATACATTTGGGAAAAGCAAAAATGTCCTCGTATCTCGCGGTGAATTAGTTGAAATTGGCGGCAATTTTCGCATTCCGGAAGTAATGGTAAACAGCGGAGCAAAATTAAAAGAGATAGGCACAACAAACAAAACAAAACTTCGCGATTATGAGGAAAATATTGACGACAAAACCGCCATACTAATGAAAGTCCACAAGAGCAATTATAATATTGTAGGATTTGCCGAAGATGTAAACTACAAAGACATTGCAAAGCTTGCAAAAGATAAAAATATAATTTCTTACTATGACCTTGGTAGCGGCTTTCTCTCGGACATTTTTAAAACATTATGCAATGAACCTACACTAAAGGAAGTGGTCGAGAGCGGTATCGACTTGGTTAGTGCAAGCGGAGATAAGCTAATTGGCTCTGTGCAATGTGGAATAATTTTAGGCAAAAAAATATTAATAGATAAGCTTAAGAAAAATCAGCTCTTAAGAATGCTGCGAGTGGATAAAGTTACTCTCGCTTTTCTGCAAGAAACTTTTAAAAGTTACATTGAAGCGGATGAAAATAAAATAAAATCATTAAATCTTTTTAATACAAACAGTTATGAGCTGACAAAAAAAGCAGAAAAATTAAAATCACTCATCGGTAAAATAGATTCTGAAATTGTAAACACCAAAACATACATAGGGGGTGGAAGCTGCCCTTTACAAGAGGTTGACTCGATAGGGCTTATAATCCATACCTACAAAGCAAAGTCAATGGAAAAACGCCTGAGGGAATTTGAAACCCCTGTGATATGCAGAAAAGGGGAAGACCATTTGCTTTTTGACATGATGGCAATTTTAGAAGATGAAATAGAAACACTTGCCGAGGCTATAAATTGGGCAAAAATGTAATTATCGGTACAGCCGGACATATTGACCACGGCAAATCATCACTTGTCAAAGCTCTTACAGGTACAGATCCGGACAGACTTAAAGAAGAAAAAAACAGAGGTATCACCATCGATTTGGGGTATGCCGGTTTTGAATTGGATAACCATTTGATATCATTTATCGATGTGCCGGGTCATGAAAGCTTTGTTAAAAACATGATAGCAGGTGCTACAAGCTTTGATATAGGGCTGATAGTTGTGGATGCACAGGAAAAAATTAAGGCTCAGACAATAGAGCATACAAATATAATCAAATCGATTGGCATTGAACAACTAATTGTAGCAATTACAAAATCTGACCTATTAGACAGCCAGAGCTTAGACAAAAACCTGTCTGAAATTAAGAATTTTTTCATTCCCTATAATTTTAAAATAATTGACTTTATCCCCGTCAGCATTTTCAACTGCGAGAGTTTGGAAAAACTAAAAAAAATCATTCTAAAACACGCCGAAATTTTCGAATCTGACAATGAAAACAGACCTTTTTATTACCGCATCGACAGGGTATTTCATAAAAAAGGGTTTGGCACCATTGTAACTGGCAGCTGTTTATTCGGTAAAATAAGTATAGGAGATGAGCTTACCCTATACCCGCAAAATATTAGTGTAAAAGTTAAAAACATAAACGTTCATGGCAAGGAAATAAATATCGGCAAGGCTCACCAGAGATTGGCTCTTAATGTTGCAGGAATTGAAGCAGGCAAAATTGAAAGGGGAAACATTCTATTCGCAAAAGATTCTTACAAGCCCTTCAAAGAATACTACTGCAAAATTACAATCTTTGACAAAATGGACAAAGAGTTTATCCTTAAAACAAATAAAATCTATCATGTATTTATAGGCACGACACATATCGATGCGAAAATCATACTTTTCGGCGATAAAAGTGTTAAAAACGGTGAGTCAGCCTTTTGTAAATTAGTTTTTCAAACCGAATATCCGGCATTTACCGGGGAAACATTTTTAATAAGAGGGCTGGAACCTGCCACTACGGTTTGTGCGGGAAAAGTAATTGCCCCTTCCCTAAACGTTAAAAACAAGATTATCCAAAAGGCACTTGCCAAAGAAAATACAAAAGACTCTATTGAGCATATATTTAACAATATTGACAAAGGATTATATTTTTATACAAAAACCCAATACTTTAATTTTGAGGTTGATAATATTTTAAAAGAGCTAAAGATACTCTCATTTGATAACCTTAAAATTGACGCAAAACTCATTTCCAAATGGTTAGGCATTCTAAAAAATAAACTTAAACAATTTGACAGCATTGACATCTCATCCGTAATACCTGCAACATATTTGGAAAATAAAAATTTTTTAGCCGTAACAAAAAATCTTCTTGAAACTAAAGTCCTAAACGAAAGCTTTAGAATCAATAACCTTACAATAGAGAAAAAAACTGAGTCGCCGTTAGAGTCATTAGCCAGCAAAGTATTACAGGCAATGCAAAAAGATATTACCCTCTCCAACAAGACACTTATTGCCGAAAAGATGCATATCACTTTAGATGACGCTAACAATGCAATAAAAATTCTTTCAAACAGAGATATGGTAAAAAAGTTGGCGGACAATGTCTATATCCCAAAAACAACCTATGATAAATTTACAGAAGATGCCAAAAAGCTTGCAATTAAAGACGGATACGTTGACATAAAAAATTCAAAAGAGATTATAGATGCCCCGAGAAAAATCCTTATCCCGCTCCTTGACGCCCTGGACAAACATCCAGATTTTATTAAAAAAGAGAATAAACGGTATTTAAAAAATAGAAAATAACTATCAAAACACTCCCTACAAAAAGTGAACTCAGCACCCGTAATCCAAAATTTCTGCCACCAATATAAACTGCAAGAAAGCCTTTAACCAGACTATTTACAATAGAAGCCACAATAATTCCCAGCAAATATATATCGTTTCCCGAATCCGTAAACGCCATTTTCGACATTAAAACCGTTATAGCATCTACGTCACTTACGCCCGAAATAGCTGCCAAAACCAAAACCCCAGCATCACCAAAATTTTTCTTCATAAAATCTGCCAACAATATTATAGCAAGCAACAATAGTCCAAACTTAACGGCAGAAGAAATGCTGACAGGGTTATCTACTTTAAAATTGTCAAGATTATCTTTGGATGCCTTTTTTAGGCTGATTCCTGAAAAAACCAGTAAAAAAATTATTGCAGGCAGAAAATATATAAGGGCATATTTAAAAAGGGTATTATTGAAGACCCACACCAACACTAAAACTCTTACAAACATTATCGTACACCCTAAAACAATCCCTGATGTCAAAAGCTTGCCGGACTCTTTGTTACTTTTGTAAAAATTTGAAAGATTTATCGTAACAGCAGTTGAAGAGACAAAAGAGCCTAAAATCGCCGATACAATCAGGCCCTTTTTAGCCCCAACTAGTCTTATCCCCGCATATCCCATAAAAGAGATACCGGCAATCAAAACAACTATTTTGAATACCCCTGCGGGGTTTAGCATTGATATCCCCATAAAAGATTTATCCGGTAAAAGCGGATAAATAATGGCTGCCAACATTAAAAATTTCAGAGTAGCCACAAAGTCGTCCTTAGTAAGCTTACCGACAAAGCCGTGAAGCAAATCCTTATTGGATAAAAAAGTGAATAAAACAACGCCGCTAACTACACCGACTTGTCTGTAACCTACGGAGATTAAATATGAAGAGAGAAAGGTCACCACAAGCGCAATTTCCGTTGTAAGTCCCCTCCCTTTTGTAGGAAAATCTCTTATATACCCTAACCCTGCCAAAAGAAGCACTGTCAAAAATCCTGCGACTCCAAAAAGATAGTTCAATTTAATTGTCAAGAAACCTGATAAATAAGCAAGGATACCAACCAGAGAAAATGTCCTTACACCTGCCACAGCCTCTTTTTCAGAGCTATTCTTAACACTATATTGTCGCTCTACCCCTATCAAAAGAGCAAGGGCAGTCGACATAAAAAAAGATATCAGGACATCCATTGATCAGTAATTAAAAATCTCAGTATTTAAAGGGACTTCTTTCTTAAATTCCGAATCATCAAGCTTTGCATTAATCTGCACATTATTAAAAGTTACTACGGTAAGATTGCCATTATTATCTTCACTGGTTATCTTCTTTATATACTCGTCGGAAAATTCTATCAAAAGATATTTGAGTCCAATATCGGTTTTTGGGATAAGTTTTACGACGTTGTCTGAAACGGGCTCAAAATTAAATGTGTTTTTAGCTTCTTTCAAATCAAGTAAAATTTGAAAGATTATGTTATTTGACCCGCTTGAAGTTACCTTCTGTCTTATCAACTGCTCGGTCGAGCTGTCATAATATTCCATACTGTCTTTTGTAAAAAGATAATATTGAGGGTAAGGGCTCTTATAATCCCAAAGGACTTTGGTGTTTGATAACAATTTGATAACCCCCGTGTAAGCATCTGTGCCGAAATCTTTAATAGTTGTTTCTTGATAAAAGTCCGCCCTCAGACTCTTAACTGCAGTAAATTTATCAATTAAAGAATCAATATTTTCTGCAAATAAACCACCTGAAAAAATAAAAATCATCAAAAAGTAAAATATCCTCATTTTATCCTCCGTAAAAATATGCTATATTATAGATATTTTTTTCAAAGGAGTAAAGAATTGAGTATACTTTTGCTGGATGATGAAGAAGTTTTTGCCAAAATGCTTAGTATTGTTTGTGCAAGCAAAGGGACTAAATTTTATTATGCACGGACAATTGACGAGGCAAAAGAAATAGTAAAAAACAATCATATAGAATACGCAATTATCGATCAAAATTTGAGAAATGAGAAAGGGATAAGCTTTAATAGATTTGTTAAGGATACTGCAACCGGGATAAAAACAATCTTCTGCTCCGGAGTTTTAGATAATATTGACAACGATGAGCTAAACCGATTTGACTTTGTAATAGACAAATCGGAATTAATCACATTTTTAAACAATCTTCTATTAAAATCATAAAAATCATGAAAAATATGATTTTTATATTGACAAACTAAAATTTTCATATATCCTACCTAAAAAGGAGGAATGATGAATCTTAACGTCAAAACCATTTACGCCATGATAGCCATCGGAGAGCTAACGCTAAATCACGGGAAAAGCTTTCTAAAGGCATCCGACATATCATCAAAATATAACATCCCGCCGAGATTTTTGGAGCTTACGCTAAACGACCTGAAAACAAATGGGATTATCAACTCCAAAAGGGGCGCAAAAGGTGGATTTTACATACTCAAAAATCCTGAAGAGATAACTCTTTTTGACATAATAAACGTTACCGAAGCCAGCACAAAAGTTTTTGAATGTGAACCATTGCAAAATAAGCATCTGTGCGTTTTCAAGAATATTTTTGACGACCTGAACAATACCATTATTGATTTCTTCAAAAGTATCACAGCTGTCAAGATTGCTGAAACAATAAGGGATAAAAATACAGTAGATTTTATAATATAAACCGGAGGATAAGCCATGAAAAACATTGCTAGCAAACTTTTACACTCAGGATACACACCTGATTCAACAGGTGCAAGGGCAGTACCAATCTACCAAACATCAGCATATATGTTCAAATCCACTGAGCATGCCGCCAATCTGTTTGCGTTAAAAGAGTTTGGCAATATTTACACAAGACTCATGAACCCAACAACAGATGTACTTGAAAAAAGATTAGCGGCTCTGCACGGTGGGACAGCCGCAATTGCCACATCAAGCGGTCATGCTGCAATGTTTTACGCCATATTAAATATTACTGAGCTTGGTGACAATATTGTATCATCTTCGAATCTTTACGGCGGGACATACAACCTTTTCAAAAATACCTTTAAAAAACTTGGCAGAGAAGCAAGACTGATAGATTCGAGTAAACCTGAAAATTACTTGAATGCTGCCGATGAAAAGACCAAGGCATTTTATATCGAAACTATAGGCAACCCCAAAAACAACGTGGGAGATTTTGAAAAAATTGCAAAATACGCCCACGACTTAAAAATACCGCTCATTGTTGACAATACCGTCGCACCATATATTTGCAACCCTTTTGAATACGGTGCTGATATTGTTGTCTATTCTATAACCAAATATGTTACCGGCAATGGCACAAGTATGGGGGGAGCAATCGTTGAAAAAGGCGATTTCGATTGGAGTAGTGGAAAATTCCCCGAATTTGTAAACCCTGACGAATCTTATCATGGTCTTGTATACTGGGATGCTTTTGGAAACCACGATAAAGCCGTATTAAAGGGAGCAAGCTTTTCAATGAAAGTAAGATTGCAACTTTTAAGAGACATAGGAGCTTGCATAAGTCCGTTTAACTCTTTCATGGCAATCGAAGGGCTGGAAACTCTCACATTGAGAATGAAAAAACACTGTGAAAACGCGCTTGAAATAGCAAAATTCCTTGCAGGACATCCAAAAGTTTCTTGGGTTAATTACCCTGGACTAAGCTCTCACCCTGACCATCAAAATGCGGTTAAATATTTGAAAAATGGCTACGGTGCCATAATCGGTTTTGGAGTAAAAGGGGGGTATGAAGCAGGGGTAAATTTTATAAATTCTTTAAAAATGGTTTCCCATGTGGCTAATATCGGTGATGCAAGAAGTCTTGTCATTCACCCCGCAAGCACCACTCACCAACAATTAAGTAAAGAGGACAGGGAAAAAGCAGGCGTTACTGATGATTTTATAAGATTCTCAGTAGGGATAGAAGAACCTGAAGATATCATAGAAGATATTGAGCAGGCATTAAACAAAATGTAGAGGTAATTATGAGAAATCTATACAACAAAATGTACCAAACAGTAGGAAACACACCACTTGTTAGGCTTGAAAAGGTTTCAAAAGAGCTCGGAGTAAATCTGTTTGCAAAACTGGAAAGCAGAAATCCCGGATTTTCCGTAAAGGATAGAATCGCTTACGGAATGCTTAATGATGCCATTTCAACAGGCAAACTAAAAGATGGGATGAGAATAATTGAGCCTACAAGCGGCAATACAGGAATAGCCCTTGCTATGATGGGTGCTTCATTGGGATTTAAGGTTACCCTTGTCATGCCTGAGTCAATGAGCATCGAAAGACGGGCAATGATGAAATATTACGGAGCAGATTTCATTCTTACTCCGGCTGAAAAAGGGATGAAAGGGGCAATCGACAAGGCGACCGAAGTCTTAAATGAAAATCCTAAAGAATATTTCATGCCTCAGCAGTTTGACAACCCTGCAAACCCTAAAATTCACGAAGCGACAACAGGCCCCGAAATTTTCAGAGACCTGCAAGGTGACATAGACTTTTTTGTCGCAGGTGTCGGGACAGGTGGCACAATTTCCGGGACTTCCAGATACTTAAAAAGGGTAAGTTTTAAAAGTTTTGCAAGCGTTGCGGTTGAACCTGCCAAAAGCCCCGCAATCATAAAATATCTTAACAAAGAGGATTTTACCCCTGCACCACATAAGATACAGGGGATAGGAGCCGGTTTTATACCAAAAAATTTAGATTTAAGTGTAATTGATCATGTTTATGCCGTTGATGATGAAGCGGCATTTGAGGCGGCAAAAGAACTTGCTTTTAGCGAAGGGATTGCGGCAGGGATTTCTTCCGGGGCAAATTTTGAAGCGGCAAAAGCGGTAGCAAAAAATCTTGCCAAACAAGATGACAATATTGTATTTATCGTGTGTGATACCGGTGAAAGATATTTGAGCACAGACCTATTTTCAAAATAAATGCAGAAGAAAATTAATTGCTACAAATGTAAATTTTTCTTTGTCACATGGGACAAAAGTAGGCCTTACGGTTGTAAGGCCTACGGCTTTAAAAGTAAAACTATGCCAAGTCAGGTAGTACTCTCCACTTCCGGTCAGGAGTGTTTGTCTTTTAGTCAATAAAACCATCCTTAAGATACTTACCTCTTTTTACTTAAATCAAAATTACCTCTTAAATATTAAAAAATCCTTACCTAACTAAAATTGATTATGATATAATTTATTTGTCACAAAGTTTGTATTTAATAAAACTTTGAAAAAAGGAGGAAGTATGAAAAAATTAATCCTAATCGCATTACTGGCATTTTTTGCCGTTTCCTCCTACTCATTTGATGCCAATCTTGCAAAAAAAGAGGGTAAGGTTAATCTGTATGCAAATATTACCGCAATTGAACCTCTGGTTGAAAAATTTTCATCTGACACTGGGGTAAAAGCTACTTACACACGGATATCTACATCAAAATATCTTGCCACTGTCCTTACAGAATTTTCAGCCGGGAAACTGCAAGCTGATGTTGTACAAGGGCCACTTCCAATACTTAACACTTTAAAAGATAAAGGGGTGCTTAAAAAATATGACAAATCTTTCTTGGACGGCTATCCTGATTGGGCTAAAGCGGATGACTATATCGCAGCATTTGGAATAGAATATGTAGCAGTAATTTACAACAAAGAATTAGTAAAAGGGGATGACATACCGAAGAACTATATGGATTTAATAAACCCAAAATGGAAGAATAAAATCGTTATGCCTGACCCTGCTTCACATGCGACCACAATTTCCTGGCTTGTGGGCTTAAAAGAAAACAAAATATTTGGCAATGACGAAGAATGGATGAAGTTTGTCAAAGGTCTTGCAGCAAACAGGCCTATGTTTGTAAAATCTTTCAGCCCTACCCCTGCACCTGTTGAAAGCGGAGAAAAACTCTTGGCTATCTCAATGCCTAAATATATAGTTACAAAAGCTCCGGCTCCTCTTGATTGGGTTAAAACAGACACTCTCCTTGGCTCACCGAGAGGGATTGCTTTGGTTGAGAAATCTACCAATCCGAATGCTGCCGAAATGTTTTTAAAATATTGGCTTTCTGAAAATAATATGAGAGAACTTGCAAATAAGGTTGGGGAGTATGTTCTTGCTAAAAATGTATTCCCTCCAATAAACGAAATTGAAAAAGCAAAAGTTATTCCTATAAGGGAGCTTACCGACGAAGAAACAAAAAAATGGGGAGAAGAATTCAAAACCATTTTTTACGGTAAATAGACTTGAGGGGGTCCCCCCCCCTCGCTAATTTTATTCAACTATAATATGGAGATAGTATGATAAAAGTCAGAAACTTAAACAAATATTACCATGCAGACTCTAAAATTATTAAAGCTCTTGATAATGTAAATATCGAAATCCCTTCCAATAAAATTTTTACTTTGCTTGGACCGAGCGGATGCGGAAAGACAACTCTGCTTAGGTCATTGGTAGGTCTTGAAACACCTGACAGCGGAGAAATTGAGATTGACGGTCAAATAGTTTTTTCAAGTGAAAAACACATATATATACCTACCGAAAAAAGAGGGCTTGGTATGGTTTTTCAGACATATGCTATATGGCCACATATGACAATATATGAAAATATAGCTTATCCCCTTGAAAACCTTAAATTACCTAAAGATGAAATTAAAAGCAGAGTTAAAGACATACTTAAGCTGGTACAGCTCGACGGCTTTGAAAATAGACCCGCCACCAAAATTTCAGGAGGGCAGCAGCAAAGGGTCGCTCTGGCAAGAGCACTCGTGGCAAAGCCTAAAGTAATCCTTTTTGACGAGCCATTGAGTAACTTAGATGCTAAGTTAAGAGAAGATACAAGAAAAGAGTTAAAGGTTTTCCTTTCGGAGCTTGGAATTACTGCGGTTTATGTCACTCATGACAGGATAGAAGCTCTCGCTCTGTCCGATACCATCGCTGTAATGAGGAGCGGTAAAATAGTTGAAACAGGAACACCAAAAAAGATTTATTTTCATTCGGAGACAAGTTTCGTTGCTGACTTTATTGGAAAAGTAAATATTTTTAAGGGTGAAGTAGCAGGGGAAGATGGTAAACATACAATTCTTAAAACTGAGCTTGGGACAATCAAAGGTATTGCAAATAGAAAATATTCGAAAGGCGAACAAGCTCTATTTTTTATAAGGCCTGAATTTATAAATATTTCCAAGGAACCTGCATCAAACATAAACACAATTAAAGGTATTTTAAAAAATCTTGTTTTTGTGGGTGAATCGTATGAAGCAGACTTTGTCACAGGTGCACACACTTTTTCGGTAACAATTAACCCTGATGATAATTTTGTAGAAAACGAAGAGGCTTTTATCACATTTGACCCTAAATATACCGTTATAATAAACGATTAGGAGAATACCTTGAGAAAAAACAGACTTGTTTATTTTCTTATCTTAATAGTTAGTTTTCTTACCGTATGCCCAGTAATTATGCTTTTATTGGGAAGTTTCTTAAACAATTTGGGGAATTTCAGCGGATTTACTTTTGAAAAATATATTGCAGCATACACTGACCCTGAATTTTTAAAAATAATTTATAATACAGTGGTATTCGTGGTAGGCTCAGCCATTTTTGCAGCAGTTTTGGCGATATTTTTATCATACATGAATACACGCACAGACATTCCGTTTAAATTCTTATTTAAAATTATCTCTATAATACCTATGATGATACCTCACATACTTTTTTCCATAAGTTGGGTACTATTGCTCAACCCGAGCAACGGTATTTTAAATACTGCATTAATGAACATTCTTGGACTTTCAGACAGCCCGTTTAACATATACAGCATATCGGGGATGATTTTTGTGGAAGGGCTTTTGGATTTGCCGATAGCATACCTCATAATCGCACCGGCAATGAGCTCATTTGATATCTCCCTTGAAGAATCTTCAAAAGTAAGCGGAGCATCTAACACAAAAACATTCTTCAAAATTACACTTCCTGTTTTAAGGCCTGCAATAATGGCATCATTTATCTTGGTAATAGTTAGAAGCCTTGCATCATTTGCCGTGCCTTCGGTAATAGGTATGCCGGGAAGAATTTATGTCTTGTCAACTCACATATATAGGGTTGTTTCCTCAGGATTTTCTGCTGACTATGGAATGGCTGCAGCAATAGGGATGAGTGCATTAGCGGCTTCTATTGTATTGATATATATTTACAGATATCTTGTTTCAGAGACAAGCAAATTCGTAACAATTTCAAGTCGCGGTTTTAAGCCTGTACTTATAAGTCTTAAAAATTATAAATATCCACTATTTTTCTTAGTGGGCTTTATCTCATTTATACTTATAGTTGTCCCGGTTGTAGTACTATGCTACACATCCCTCACCCCTTACGTGATGGTCCCCACAAAACGTGCATTTTCAATGATGAGTCTAAAAAATTGGTACGAAGTGATGAAAGATCCCATATCTATGTTATCGCTAAAAAACAGCCTATTCCTTGGCATTACAGGTGCAACACTGGGGGTGTTGTTATCCGTTTTCGTATCTTACGTAATAGTTAAAGTTAAAACAAAAGCCGCCGGGTTTCTTGAAAGCCTTAGTTTCCTTTCTTTCTCTTTCCCAGGAATAGTAATTGGTGTAGGCTTTATGTGGTTTTTTGTCAAGACCCCGCTTTATGGTACAATATGGGCACTTCTAATCGGTTATATAGCAACTTACTTACCCTACGGAATAAGACCTATAAGCAGTGCTTTTATACAGATACATGATAGTCTTGAAGAGTCTTCAAGGGTTTGCGGGGCATCCTATTTAACCACACTAAGAAAGATTATAATACCGCTTTTAATACCGGGAATTGTTTCATCCTGGATACTAATGAGCACAATGTTTTTCAGAGAGTTAACCCTATCTGTAGTCCTTTCAAGGCCTGGTTCGGAAGTACTTGCTGTGCAAATTTTAAGATTTTCAGAAGATGGATTATGGGGGAAACTTTCCGCTTTGGGAATTATAATGATATTATTTTCAACAATAATTGTAGTGTGTGCCTCACTTTTAGGGAAAAAATTTTCTAAAATGCATATATAGCCACCATATTTGGTGGCTATATTATTTAATAGGTATGAGTTCGTAACTGCAACTTCCAAGCCCTAACTTTTCTGCATGCTTCAACTGAATCATAGAATCAAGATAAGAATAAATCTCTTTAAAAGGGTCAGCATTTACCCCCATAGCCTTTTTTACAAGATCGAAAGATGCCATATCAATTGCCACCGGGTCAGTTGAAGATAAAAACCCGATATCCCCTGTAATCGGAGCATCATTCCCTGGATAACAATCACACGCAGGGCTAATATTTGTCAGTATATTAACATACAAAATTTTCCCTTTTAATGCTTCATTTACCCCAAACGCATATTCAGCCATTTTAAGCTGAGTATTTTCGGATGTTTCATTCCAGTTAATACCAATAGCTTCCTCAGGACATACAGCGATACACCTTGCACACCCGGTACAATTTTCATTAATTTTTGCTTTAGGATTTATCGTTATCGCGTTATGGGCACAAGCAAAAAGGCATCTGCCGCAAGAAGTACATTTGTCTTCATGAACAGATGGCACAGATATGGAATGCATCTCAAGCTTCCCTTCCCTCGAAGCACATCCCATAGACAAGTTTTTTATTGCTCCTCCAAAGCCTGATACTTCATGCCCTTTAAAGTGTGAAACAACAACCATACCATCAGCATTTATAATATCAGCTGCTAATTTGACACTTTTTAAAAGCTCACCTTTAATAGGTACTGAAACGGAATTTTCACCTCTAAGTCCATCCGCTATAATTACCGGTAATTGTAAAGTAGAAAAGTTAAACCCGTTCAAATAAGCATTTTTTAAATGGTCTACACTGTTTGTCCTCATCCCCACATAAAGCGTATTTGTATCGGTAAGGTAAGGGTTTACCCCAAGCTGAATAAGAGTCTCCGCTATAGGCCTGATATACACAGGATTAATGAAAGCCGTATTACCAAGCTCTCCAAAATGGGTTTTAATGGCAATTAAAGATTTTTTACCAAAATATCGGCTCGGTTCAAGTCTGTTAAAAAGCTTTTTTATCTTGTTTAAAGGGGAATTAAACTTTTTATTATTCAGTGATGAAAAATAAACTTTTGATTGCATAATGCACCTCCTCAGTATAAAATTTTAACATGAATAACAAACTACCATTTATCGGTATCACATTAGGCGATATTTTAACAAGAGAAAATATTTTTTTGGCTTTAAGTCTTGCGGCCATTATCTTCTTAACACTATTAATTTTTATTTATCTTAAAATCCTTGCAAAAAAAGGGAAAATATCAGTCAATTTTGCTAAGCTTGTAAAATACGTTGCCATAATAGCAGTTTCTGAATTTATAATTTATTTTTACAAAGGGTTCCCCCCTGTCGTTAAGTTTTCAAAGGGTGTTGAAATTATTGCATTTGGTATTTTCGTAAAAATATTTGTGGTAGATATTTATTACCTTGAAATTATCAAAAAGAAGACATCAAAAACAAGCCACATAATTGCCGATATACTAAAATTTACTATAATAGCAGTCTTTTTACTATATTTTTTAAGATCTGTATTTGAGTTTAATTTGGCTGCAATTTTGACCCCGTCGGCAATATTGACAGCAGTAATCGGTCTTTCCATGCAGGATACCATAGGCAATCTTATTTCTGGACTTATCATTCAGCTTGAAAAACCTTTTGAAATCGGAGATTGGATTGAAATTGACTCTACCCTTGGAGAAGTAGTTGAGATAAATTGGCGTTACACAAAAATCAAAAATCTGCAAGATATTTATATCATCTTACCAAACAATAACTTAGCAAAAGACAAAGTTATTAATTATACTAAACCTACTCCGGAAATAAATCAGATGATTACTATCGGTGTCTCGTATTCCGCGTCGCCAATACTTGTAAAATCAGCCATAGCCGAGGTTGTAAAAAGTAACCCAAATACAAAGCTGATAGATATCTTTCTCAAAGAATACGGTGATTCATCGATCATATATGAAATATATTATACCGTAAAAGGGATAGGTAACCTTAGAAAAACCAAAGATGAAATATATAGCGGCATCTGGTATAATTTCAAAAATAAAGGTATAGAAATACCATTCCCAATAAGAACGGTAATTATGAAAAAAGAGGAAGAGGGACCAGCTATAAATACCGAGTTAATCAATAAGCTGAAATCATCTGATATCTTCTCGGAAATCAGCGAAAGCGTTTTAATGGATTTCCTCTCTTACGGGCTTATTAAAGAATATTTTGAAAATGAAGAGGTCATAAAAGAAGGAGAATACGGAGAAAGTATGTTTTTCATACTTGAAGGTAAGTTTGAGGCTAAAAAGCATGGCAAAAGCTTAGGGATATTGCAGCCCGGGGATTTTTTTGGTGAAATGAGCCTTTTGACCGGGGATAAGAGATATGCTACAATCACCGCTGTTACTAAAGCAAAAGCCATTGAAATCGACAGACAGGCATTCAAAGTCTTGCTTCAAAAAGAAAGAAAGGTCATTGATAAGGTTAAAAGTGTCATAGAATCAAGAAGCAAAGGGAATGAGGCAAATGGTCCGGCCCGCGGAAGCAAAAAGGTAAATAACACCGGAGTGTTTGAAAAATTTAAAAAAATATTCAGTATCAGCTGACACATTTAATATTATATTGAAATGTTTGATTTTTTTTGGTAAAAATATATAAATACGTTATAAAAGAATAATACCTTTTGGGGTTGAATATGAAAAGAGATAAAACAGAATACGCTGTCCAAGCAGTAAACAATGCAATAGATATATTGGAAATACTTGGTGATTGTGACAACGAATTAAGTGTAAGCGAAATCGGTATTAAGCTTGGGCTAACAAGGAGCAATGTCAATAAGTTGCTAACCACACTCGAAAATTTCGGGTATGTCGAGCACAACAGGTATACAGGCAACTACAGGCTTGGCGTAAAGACCTTTCAAATCGCACAAGCATACCTAAACAAACTGAGTCTAATTGACATATCCATGCAGTTTTTGACCGAGTTAAGAGACTTGACAGGTGAATCGGCTTATATAAGCGTCCTTAGAGGATCAAAAGTAGTCTATCTCAACTTAGTAGAAACAAACAAATCAGTAAGGGTGCTACCAAGAATAGGAAATGTGGGACCAGCTTATGCCACTGCCACAGGTAAGGCACAAATGGCCTTCATGGAAAAGAAAGAATTTGAAAAATACTTTTCTCAAGAGAAACTTATAAAAGTAACTGAAAATACAATAGATGATTTCAACCTTCTTCAAAAAGAGCTTGAAAAGGTAAGAGAACAAGGCTTTGCGACAGATAATGAAGAATACGAGCTTGGAGTAAGATGTGTCGGTGCACCGGTATTTAACTTTATGGGGGATGTAATTGCAGGTATCAGTATTAGCGCCCCGAAAGAAAGGCTAAGCGAAGAAAAAATGAATACTGAAGCTGCATCAATGGTAAAAGATATAGCCAGAAGGCTTTCTATTAAATTTGGATTTAAGGGTTAACCAACCCTTCTCTCTTATCCCTCATAATTACGGCATAAGCGGAATGGTTGTGTATACTTTCCTGGTTTTCACTTGATACTTCAAACCATGTAACTCTATCGTCAGCAATAAGTTTTTCCGCCACATTTCTTACTATATCTTCTACAAAAACAGGATTTTCATATGACTTTTCGGTAATATACTTTTCATCTTCCCGCTTTAAAAGTGCATATATCGGAGCACTTGCTGACCGCTCAGCTATCTCAATCAGCTCTTCAATCCACACCATTTTGCAATATCTGATATCAATTTTTACATAACTTCTCTGATTATGTGCGCCATATTTACTAATCTCTTTTGAACAAGGACATACGGATAATACGGGAACTTTTACGGATAACACAAAGTCTTTTTTATCTTTGGATTTTGAGCCGATAAAGCCACACTCATAATCCATCAGAGATATCTGACCTGAAACGGGGGAAACTTTCTCCACAAAGTACGGAAAATAAACCTCTATGTGAGCCTCATCAGAGTTGAGCTTCTCGCAGAGCTCATCAAGAATCAGTTTAAATGATGAAATACTTATATTTTCCCTATACCCGTTAAGAATCTCAACAAACCGCGACATGTGTGTCCCCTTAAAATTGTGAGGAAGCTGCACATACGCATTTATCTTTGCAACGGTATGCTGATTACCTTTGGCTTTATCTTTCAGGGTAATAGGATAAAGGATATCCTTTATCCCTACCTTGTCTATGGTAATATTTCTAAAATCTTGCTGGCTTTGTATATCTTTTAACATTATCTGCGTTTTATTTTTTGTCTGCCAATAAGAGCTTGATAAGGTTTGGCACCTTGAGGAATTTTTTCGATATTAAGCTGCATCCACAATGTCCCGTAGTTTTGCATCTTCATCTTTTTCCCGTTTTTCAAAAGCTCGAGATTTGATTCAAGTTTTTCATCAAGCGGGGATTTTTTAAGCCCTTTGGTTAATACTTCGATTGCCTTGTCCCTCTCTCCGTTACTGTCAAGGATATAAGCATATACGGCATAGACAAACCCTTCTTTGGGTGTAGCCTTGATAGCTTTTTCCATTACCTTCTTTGCTTCGTCAATATTCTTGTTTTTAAAGTAGTAGGTAGCAAGCATACACATGGACATCCAGTTTTTACTTAGCCCATTTTTCAAATACGGCAAAGCTTCATCAAACTTCTTTTTAGTGTAAAGTATCATACCAATTTGAGAATCAATCTGCTGCTTAACCAAAAACTGCCACTTGGAGTAGTCATAACCTGACTTGAGCCTTTCAATCGCCTTATCAGCCCTGTCAGCTTTCAAATCTTTTTCAACCATCTTAAAGAGGTCGGTCAACTTCTTGAGAAATTTTTTGCCTATAAAATAGTTAATCCCTATCACGAACACTGCTGCAGTCAATATCGCAAGAAAATAGTTGTAAGAGAGGAAATATACCCCAATACCGGCTAATGTACCAATACCAAGTGAAATAATCAGTGTATACATTCAATATCTCCATTATTTTTATTTGAGGTTGGGATTATATATATTCATTACGTCATTTTCAAGATATATTTATTTTACCGCTTATTTTATCTGATAATTTATCTATACTTCAGCTTATAAGATTAAAATTGTATTCTTTGCATGCAATATACTTATGTCCGAAATTTATTTTTCAAACACCTGATACGGCAATACCGCTTCCTGCACATTATCGACTACTTTACTATAAGCATTGTAAAACTCTTTAAAGGTCATATCTTCGCCGCATCCAAAAAGTAAAATGAAATTTACATCTTAGCCGACTGTTGCTGCCTCCAAAAAGCTTCACTGTCGGCAGTATACCCCTTGCTGATATGCCCTAAAATTCTTCTTTTCGGCAACATATAAGCTAAAAGCAAACACAAACAAGAAAGAAAAGCTATCACCCTCACCAGACTTCATCACGAAAATCTTAGCCGATAATATAATATTTTGATTGTAAAAAATTGAATATTTATAATCCAAGATTATGGTATCTTACAAACAGATTTAATATTTTAGCAAATGCTAAATCTTCTCCCACTCAAAATTTACCACATTCTTTTGTTCAGAGCTAAATTCGATGCCAATAAGATAGATTTGTTTGCCTTCATTTAAATATTTTTCGGCATAATTCCTCTCTTTGATTTGCCTTAAAGCTTCACCTTGTTGCCCGTCAACCTTAAACTCCAGAATATAAATCTTATCCCCTACAAAAAGTGTCAAATCTATCCTGCCCTTGTTTGTAATATCCTCACCGATTATATCTATCCCAAGGGATGCAAGATATGCATAAATCACGCTGGCATAAAAACCTTCGTATAAATTAAGGTCATTTTTTGTAAAATTGGTGTAAGGGATTGAGGCAAACAGTGAAGTCAACGCTACTTTAAAATCTTCTAACTTTTCATAATAAAGAGACTTGATTAGGGGACTTTTTAGTCTATTATCACCTTTAAACAGATAATTTATAATATAATCATTCAAAGATATTTGGACTTCAAGATTTGGTATCTTTAGCTTGTACTCTATTGAACTAAGCAATTCATCTTCTATCATCTTTTCAATTGTCAAATAACCAGATTGATAAAGTATCACTTCCAAATCAATATTTTCTATATCAAAACTTGAAAGTAGTTTATCATCTACAATCAAATTTGTTAGCTTTGGCAAAAAATAATTTCTCTCTTTGATAAGTTTGATTAAAAAAGAAGGGGTCCCCGTTTCAAACCAGTAATTTCTAAATAAAAATTCATTGCTGATAAATTGTAAAATATCAAAGGGATTATACACATTATCTTTTAAAAAATTATAACCATTATACCATTTTTTTACCTTTTCTAAATCCACATCTTTAAAATAAGGCATAAATGAGGTTTCTATATCTTTTTGAGTATAGCCACAAATATTGCCATACTTCGGATTGAGGGAGATATCCGTGAGCATATTGAGCCCGCTAAAAATAGATGCCTTGGAAAATTTGCTCACGCCTGTCAAAAATGCAAATTTGACATAGGCATCTACACCTTTTAAAACAGAATATAAACCTTTTATATATTCCCGATGTTCTTTTGCTTGCTCAATATTATCTAATACGTCTAAGATAGGTTTATCGTATTCATCTATTAATACGACTACTTTTTGATTATATTTTTCTGCAGCCAGCGTAATTAGTCTTCTAAAACAGATAACCAAATCCAAATCGTCTTCGCACTCAATATCTAATCTTTTTTGATTATCCAGTAGAGTTTCTTTAAGTGTTGATTCCAAATCTTTTATAGTTCTATTTTTACCGTCCCAGCTTATCTTTATTACCGGATATTTTTCATCCCAATTCCACTTGTCATAAATATACAGACCTTCAAAAAGCTTTTTATTCCCTTCAAACAATTCTTTTAATGTATCAAGAAATAAAGATTTACCAAATCTGCGGGGGCGGGATAAGAAAACATATGAGTAATTTTTGATTAATTCAAAGGCCTCTTTTGTCTTGTCAACGTAAATATAATCTCCTTCAATTATTTTACTGAAAGTCTGTATCCCTATAGGAAGCTTTTTTAGCTTTTGCATAATTGTCTCCGAAGATATATGGTAAAGTAATCTTTTAACAAATATAAGTTAATTTTTGTATTAAGGCAAGGGGGATAAGGTCAACCACCAAAAGTGTTTGGAACAATGTCACTATTGGGAATTGAGAATTACAAATTATAAATTATGAGCAAAACAAAAACCAAAGTCATAGATTCTGTTTTAGAGTCCCCCAATTTTAGCGTCTCTGGTATATCAATGGATAAATAGACTTCAAGGGTGGTTACATAATTAAGCCAAGCTTACCGATAATCCCAATCTTTTTATTGCAAAATTGCGAAATTAATGTATTAATTTCGCAAATCTTAAATATAAAAGCGGAGTTGTGAATATGTCAAATCCTTTGCCCGAAAAAGGTAACAATTTTATAGAAGATATTATAATTGAAGATATTAAAAATAACAAAAATGACGGTAAAGTAATCACAAGATTTCCGCCTGAACCAAACGGATATCTCCATATAGGGCACGTCAAATCAATCTGTCTCAATTTTGGTCTTGCTGAAAAATTCAATGGCAGATGTAATCTTAGGTTTGATGATACAAATCCCGAAAAAGAGAGTGATGAATACGTAAAATCTATTATTGAAGATGTAAAATGGCTTGGTTTTGATTACGGTGAAAAAGAATTTTATGCATCAGATTACTTTCAGCAGATGTATGATTATGCTATCCAGCTTATAAAACAAGGGCAGGCATATGTATGCCATTTAACACCTGAAGAGATGAGAAGATATCGAGGCACACTTACCGAGCCTGGGAAAGAGTCACCATATAGAAACAGAAGTATTGAAGAAAACCTTGAGCTTTTTGAAAAGATGAAAAATGGTGAATTTGAAGAGGGTGAATGCGTCTTGAGAGCCAAAATAGATATGAGTTCTCCTAATTTGAATATGCGTGACCCTGTAATGTATAGGATTTCTCACGCCCATCATCACAGGACTAAAGACAAATGGTGTATCTATCCGATGTATGATTGGGCTCACGGGCTTGAAGACTCTATCGAAGGGGTAACACACTCCATATGCACATTGGAATTTGAAGATCATAGACCTCTTTACGACTGGTTTTTAGACCAAATTGGAGTTTTCCACCCTCAACAGATAGAGTTTGCACGATTAAATCTTACTTACACTGTTTTAAGCAAAAGAAAACTTTTAAAGCTTGTAACGGAAAAATATGTAACCGGTTGGGATGATCCGAGGATGCCTACCGTATCGGGATTAAGAAGACGTGGCTTTACTCCTGAAAGTTTAAGAGATTTTGCTGAAAGAATTGGGGTGGCTAAAAGTAATAGTATTGTGGAAATTGAGCTTTTGGAGCACTGCATACGTGAAGATTTGAATAAAAGGGCAGAAAGAAGAATGGTGGTAATCGACCCTATTAGGCTTGTAATCACAAACTTCCCTGAAAATAAAGTCGACTTTATGGAGGCAAAAAATAACCCCGAAGATGGGGATGCTGGCACAAGACTTATCCCTTTCACAAAGGAGCTTTTCATACAAAGGGAAGATTTTATGGAAAACCCGCCCCAAAAATATTTCAGGCTTGCTCCTGGCAATGAGGTAAGACTGCTTCACGGCTATTACGTAACATGCACAGATTTTGAAAAAGATGAAAACGGTAATATCACAACCGTTTACTGCACATATGACCCTGAAAGTCGAGGGGGATGGACAAACGATGGCAGAAAAGTAAAGGGCACAATTCATTGGGTATCCGCTAACCATTGTATTGACGTCAAATTAAATATGTATGACAGGCTTTTCACAAAACCAAACCCTGACGATGTAGAGGAAGGGGAAGATTTTACTGCCAACATTAATCCTAACTCTATACAGACACTCATCGCCAAAGGTGAGCCATCTTTGAGGGAAACAAAGCCTCTTGATAAATTTCAATTTGTAAGGATAGGTTATTTTTGTACTGATTATGATTCAAATGATAAACTGCCCATATTCAACCTTACTATTAATTTAAAGGACAGCTGGGCAAAGATACAAAATAAAAACTAAGAGGGAAGCCATGGAAGAGCCAAAACCTACCTGCTCAATTTGTGCATGGAGGGCAACATGCAATAAAAAGTATTCCATCACAGACCCTTCAAAGTGTCTTGATTACACAAGGGATTTGACCATCGACTTAAGCCCTGAAAAAGAAAAGGACAAAGATGAAGATAAAGACAGGAATAGGGATTGACGCTCACAGGTTTTGTGAAAACAGACCTTTAATTGTCGGCGGGATAAAAATTGAATATGAATTAGGACTACAAGGGCATAGCGACGCAGATGTCCTAATTCATGCAATTATTGACAGCCTTATAGGGCCTGCACTGGGTAAAGATATCGGCCAAATATTCCCTGACAATGATGATAAATTTAAAAATATCGACTCAAAAATACTATTAAAAAAATCCATCAAACTAATAAACGAAAAAAATTACCAAATATCCCATATAGACGCACAAATAATAGGAGAAAAACCAAAATTTAAAGATTACATCCCTTTAATGAGAAAAACTCTTGCAGAAACAATGGGTATTGATATTGATGATATTACTGTCAAGGCAACCACTACGGAAAAAATGGGATTTACCGGCCGTGGTGAAGGGCTTGCCGCAATTGCAGTATCGACGTTAATACGATTATAACCTTACAATTCACTCACATTACTTTACAAGTATCATCTACACATTTGCTAAAAAATACAAAATACAAAAAGATAATATATGAAATTACCGCAAGGGCTGCAAAGGTTAGACTATAATATCCCATTGGTGCAAGGAGAAAAACGGTTATCCAATGTAAAAAGATTATCCTTCCGGAATGAAGTCTTATAGGAAAATCAGATATCCTTGAAATCACAACCAGCCCTGATAAATTCCACCCGTAAAGAGAAATAATCCTGTGAATATTCCTTAGCAGTTTTAAATTCTCAGCTGTGTTGTAGTCAGGGTAAAAATAGATTGCAATATATGCTACTCCGGTAATAGCAGTGGCTATCAGAAAACATATCCCTGAAGTCAAAAATGCCTTTTGCTGCTCCTTTACCCCCAAATTTATGTATAAAAAAAGTGTAGTAACGACAGCCACCACAAGTATAAGGGATATTACTAATTCTAAAATGGCCGATTCAAAAAGGATAAAAATAAAAAATATTATCACCCCGAGATTTATTGTCCAGAAAATCGTTATTTTGGTATATCTGCCTATTGGCGTCTTAGCCCTGTGCATCATTTTAAATATCATTGACAACGAGATAAGGGACACAGGGAAAGAAAAGCCTAGAAAAAAGGTATTCAACTCAAACTTTTCAAATGGAAGCAACTTTGAAAATTCATGATTATATATCGCAAAAGTGGAAAGCAGCAGCCCCAAAGACATGCAAAGTAGCGAAGCATGATGAAACTTGTCATATGTAGGGATTTTTGTGGTAAAAAAGTCAAACGGGAAAAATGAAAACCTCCTTATCCTTACCATCTCCACAATAGCGACCAAAATTAGAGATACGACTATCGCATAAACATACATATGGAAAAATGCCAAAAAGGCATAGATAAATGTTAATATAAAAAAAACCTTATTTTTAAGGCTCATCACCCCCTTATTTTCCGTAAAATAAACAATTATCGAGCCGCCTGAGCACAAATTAAACAAAAAAATATGCAACCTTTCAAAATTATACTCGGGGATTATTAAATGCATAAAACCAAAAATCATTGCCAGCGTCAATGTGCTAAAAAAAAGCAGCCTTGTATTAAAACTCATTTTACCTGCCTAATGTATGTCTTATTGTATATTCCAAATCCGAAAAATAGAATTTAAACCCGTTATCCAATAACTTTTTCGGATAAACCCTTGTGCTTGTCAAGAGGATTTCTCTCCCCATCTGTCCAAATAAAAGTTCAACAGCCTTTTCAGGGACTTTTACAAATTGAGGTCTCTTTAATACTTTTGCCAAAATTTTGGCATAATCTTTTTGAAGCACCGGGTTAGGCGATACAACATTTACCGCACCTCTGATATCGTCTTTGTAAAGAGAAAATAAAATACTGTAAAGGACGTCATCCATACTTACCCAGCTTAAATAATTATCCCCCTTGCCAAATATGACGCCCAACCCAGCATTGAAAAAAGGTAGCACTCTATTTAATGCCCCTCCGCAGTAGGACATCACTACCCCAATACGCAAATTTACAACCCTCATGTTGTTTGTTAGAATATTAGCAGACTCTTCCCAATTTTTACAAATATATGAAATAAACACACCACCTGAAGAGTCTTCTTCGGTAACAAACTTATCCCCCGTTTCCCCATAATAACCTATCGCTGAGGCGGATATAAAAACTTTCGGTTTATTTTCCAAACTTAATATAAATTCAGCTAACTTTTTGGTGTTACCAATCCTACTTTTGACAATTTCACCCTTTATTTTATCATTCCACCTTTTATTGCCAATTGGCTTGCCAGCCAAATGAATTACCGCATCAAAATTTAAGTTATCACCATAAATTTTACCTGTATCGATATCCCAGTAATAGTTTTCTTCATCTGCAAGCCCTTTGTCCCTAATAAGCCTGACAACTTTATGACCATGGGTCTGCAAGAGAGGTAAAAGATTCCTCCCGATATCACCACTTGCTCCTGTAACTGCAATCCGCATTGGCATAGCATCAAATTTTTCGAGAAAATCTATATCATTTCTTGTAATAGTGTGCCTATAGTCAAATATCCTTCTGAATTTATTAACTACAAAATATTTTGTTAAAAAGTGAAGAGGCATTTCAAATTCTACATTATCTTTGAGTTGAGAGCTAATATCGCCCGATTTTTTAAAAATATGCGAGTGTTTATAACTTCTGAAAGGTCCTTTTTCCTGAATATCTACAAATATTTTATTTTTTTCATACTCCACATGTCTTGCCACATAATCTATCCAAAATGGGCCTGCCTTTACTTTAAAAAATACTTGAGGATTTTCGCTGATTTTTCCGGTTTGAGAAAGAAGGACAACCTTCTCCCAGCAAGGGGTAAGCCTCTTTATGACTCCATCCCTTTCATGCCATGAAAAAAGTCTATCTACACTTACATTAAAAGTTGATTCTTTTATAAATGTGCTTTTCATCTTCTAAGACTAAATCTTTTTACCGGCGTGACAGTAACAACCCCGTCAGCTTTAGATAAAACCTTTACCCTTTTGTCTATTTTCAAATCTTTGACATCGCCATGATATTTAGCCATAAACTTTTTACCTTCCCGCTCACACATTACTACCCTTAAGGGGGATTCAAACCCTTCTGGTGGTGCATTCAATATCGTGTAGGTGTATATCCTAAGACTTTTGGAGTCTTGCCCTTTTTTATCTTCAAACTTTAGCCCTTCTATATTAAAATATTTTACAATTGAGCTTTTTCTTTTTAATATCGACACAAAATTATTCGTAGCAAGGCCGCCAATACTCTGAGTAAGTGCCACATCACTCTTTTTGGGAATAATATTTTTGTCGCACCTGCCTGTCATAATCCGATAACATTCGACCACCTGCGCAAGACCACTTGCACCTACCGGATGCCCCCTGGACTTTAACCCTCCTGATAAATTTACCGGAAGCTTGCCATCCTTGTAACACTCTTTTTTCAGATAAAAATCATAAATTTTTTTATAGTCACACAAGCCCGTATCTATAAGTCCTGTAATTTCAAAAGGGGTAAATGCATCATGTATCTCACAAAAATCTATAGAATCAGGACCGATACCAGCCATTTCATATGCCTGCTTTGCCGCCTTTCTCGTTGATTCAAAATGTGTAATATACTCCCTTTTAGTTAAAGCCTGTTTGTCAGTCCCTTGCCCTACCCCGATAATTTCAATATCGCCGGCCACTCTTGAAATAACCATGGCAGCAGCACCATCACTGATTGGGGAACAGTCGTAAAGCCTTAACGGAGCAGAAATGACTTTACTCTTTAAATAGTCCTCTTTAGTGATTATCTTTCTAAATTGAGCATATTCATTAAAATTGCCGTAATAATGATTCTTTTCTGCCACGGCAAACAGTAAATTTTGTAATTTTATGATATTTAATTTATTTTCATACGCAAATCTGTTTGTTACCATCGCAGCCAAAGATGGCATGCTGACACCCACTTTTCTCTCGTAAGGGTCTATTACCTCAGCTATCAGCTTTGTTGTCTTTGGGGTATCAAGATGGGTCATTTTTTCAGCAGCAAGCACAAGTACATTTTTATATATACCTGAAGCCAATGTGGCATATGCATAAAAGAGTACGGCAGCACCTGTGGAAGAAGCTGTCTCAACCCTTACCGCAGGTTTGCCGGACAAGCCCAATTTGTCAGCCACATAGGATGCAATATTGCCGACACCTAAAAAACCCTCAGGATTCATTAAACCCAGAAAAATGGCATCAATATCCTTTAAATCAAAATTAAGATTATCCACAGCCTCTCTGATAATATCCACAAGGGAATCTTTTGACTTTCCAAATTTTGAAAGGGCTGCATCTGCGATATAAATTCTGTTCATAGTTAATTATAAATTAGCATACAGTAAATATTCAACACAAAATATAAAGTTAAAAAAATTAAGCATTATCAAACAATATTTTATTACTTGAACAATGATTCAAACTGTGGTACAAAGTAAAGCTTGTACTTGGCAAAAAAGAAAGGAGGATTTCTTTATGAAAAAACTGTTAATTTTTGCTTTACTCTTAATGGCAACAGTTGCATTTGCTTCTCCAAAATACGGCGGGACACTTGTATTTGGAAGGGGTGGCGATTCTGTGACTCTTGACCCTGCACACGCTACAGACGGAGAATCTTTTTACGGTTCCACTCAGGTGTACGACAACCTTGTTCAGTTTAAACACGGCTCCACAGAAATTGAGCCTGCTTTGGCTGAAAAGTGGGAAGTCAGCAAAGACGGTCTTGAATACACTTTTTACCTAAGGAAAGGTGTAAAATTCCACAAAACTGAGTTTTTCAAGAAAGATGTAGAATTAACTGCTGATGATGTAATTTTTTCACTAAAAAGACAAATGGATTCAAATCACCCTTACTACAAAGTCGGGGGTGCTTACGAATACTGGCAAGCAATGGATATGGACAATATCGTAAAAGATATAGTTAAAGTAGACAAATACACTGTCAAATTTGTCCTTAAAAAACCTGAAGCACCATTTATTGCAAACCTCGCAATGGATTTTGCTTCAATCCTTTGCAAACAATATGCTGATGACCTTCTTAAGGCCGGTAAAGCTGAAGATATCGGCAAATACCCGGTAGGGACAGGACCATTTGTATTTTTAAAGTGGATTAAAGATGACAGAATAATCTACAAGGCAAATAAAGATTATTGGGGCGGAAGACCATTCCTTGACAAATTAATATTAAAGGTTATCCCTAACAACTCTGTAAGGGCTGCTGAGCTTAAAACCGGCTCAATTCACATAATGGACTTCCCAAACCCTGAAGAGGTGGCTGACCTTGAAAAAGACCCTAACATCAAGCTTGTTAAGCAGGAAGGTTTAAATGTTGGTTACCTTGCAATGAATACACAGAAAAAACCTTTCGATAACATCTTGGTAAGAAAGGCTATCAATATGGCAATAAACAAACAGGCAATCGTTGACGCTGTTTATGCAGGATTTGGAAAACCTGCTAAAAACCCTATTCCACCGACAATGTGGAGCTATAACGATGAAATAACTCCTTATGAATACAACCCTGAGAAAGCAAAAGAGCTTTTGGCTCAGGCAGGTTATCCTAACGGATTTGAGACTGATATATGGGCAATGCCTGTTCCAAGACCATACAACCCTAACGGCAAAAAAGTAGCTGAAGCTATTCAGGCTGACCTTGCTAAAATTGGTATCAAGGCAACAATCGTTTCATACGATTGGGGTACTTACCTTGAAAAAACAAAGCACGGCGAACATATGATGGCTCAGCTTGGCTGGACCGGCGACAACGGCGACCCAGATAACTTTTTATACGTTCTTTTAAGCTCAACTGCTGCTCAGGTGCCTGCTCAAAATATAGCTTTTTACAAAAGCGAAAGATTTGACAAACTAATAGAAGAAGCAAAGGTAACAAGTGATGTCGCAAAGAGAACAGAACTTTATAAGCAAGCTCAAGTAGTATTTCACGAAGAGGTACCTTGGGTGCCTATGGCTCATTCAATTGTTGTTGAACCAATGAGAAAAGAGGTAATGGATTTTACTCTTGACCCGGTTGGAAAAAGAAGGTTTGATAAAGTTTGGTTAAATAAGTAGATAGTAAATATAAAAAATTGGGCTGCCCTCAGCGGCAGCCTTTTATTAGAGGGATTTAAGTGTTAAGTTATATACTGAAAAGAATTTTTTGGGCTATCCCTACAATGTTTGGCGTATCAGTCCTTGTATTTTTAATGGTTCACCTTGCACCCGGAGACCCTGCGCTAATAATGCTTGGAGAGCATGCAAGCAAAGAATCTGTTGAGAAGCTCAGGGAAGAGATGGGGCTTAACAAGCCATTATATGAACAGTACATTATATTTATAAGTAAGGCGGTTCGTGGTGACTTTGGTAACTCAATCAAAAGCAAGCAACCTGTTATAGACGAGTTTTTTGAAAGATTCCCTGCCACAATTGAATTAACGCTAGTAAGTATGCTGATAGCTGTAATTATCGGTATACTTGCAGGTATTATTTCCGCAGTAAAAAGGTATTCATTTTTTGATTATCTTAGTATGTTTGGAGCATTGGCCGGTGTGTCTATGCCGGTATTTTGGCTTGGACTACTATTAATCTATTTTTTCTCTGTAAAGCTGGGTATTTTACCCGTATCCGGGAGATTAGGATTTGAATATTATATTGAACCAGTAACTGGCTTATATTTGATTGACTCTCTACTTGCTAATGATTATCCCGCTTTTTTTGACGCTCTCAAACATTTAATACTCCCAGGTATTGCTCTTGGCACTATCCCTATGGCAATAATAGCAAGGATGACCCGCTCAAGCATGCTTGAAGTCATGAGAGAGGACTATATCCGCACTGCAAGAGCAAAGGGGTGCTCAAGTACGAGGGTTATTTTTATTCATGCCCTCAGAAACGGGCTTATCCCTGTTGTTACGGTAATAGGATTGATGCTTGGTGCACTTCTTGCGGGGGCCATATTGACCGAAACCACATTTAGTTGGCCTGGAATTGGTAAATGGATTGTAAATGCGGTGTATCAAAGAGATTTTCCTGTTGTCCAATGTGCCACACTAATAATAGCAGTTATTTTTATTATTGTTAACCTCTTGGTAGACTTGATATATGCAATAATTAACCCTAAAATTAGGTTGGAATAATGAAAGAAACTCTTTTCTACGAATATTACAAAAACTTTAAGAAAAATAAGTCCGCAATGGCAGGACTTGGAATCGTAATATTTTTGATAATAATGGCAGTATTTGCTCCTATAATCACATCTTACGACCCAACGATACAGGATCTACAAAACAGACTACTGCCCCCTATGTGGAATTCAGGAGGCAGTTCACAACATATTCTTGGGACAGACGACTTCGGACGGGATATGTTTACCCGTATAATTTACGGAGCAAGAATATCCCTTATGATAGGTGTCATATCTGTTGGAATATCTATGTTTGTAGGAGTCATAATGGGAAGTATTGCAGGGTATTATGGTGGAAAGATTGACGGTATGATAATGAGGATTGTAGATATAATGCTTTCTGTACCTGCCATTTTGCTTGCAATCGTGATTGTTTCAGTGCTTGGACCAAGTCTTTACAATGCTATGATAGCAATAGGTATTGTCGGGATTCCATCCTTTGCAAGACTTGTAAGAAGCTCAGTTTTGCAGGAAAAAGTAAAAGAGTATGTTATAGCGTCAAGAATTAACGGCTCTTCAAATATGAGACTTATTTTTAAAGTAATTTTGCCAAACTGTATGGCACCGATAATTGTTCAAGGGACAATGGGCTTTGCCTCAGCCGTGCTTGAAGCTGCCGGACTAAGTTTCCTTTCCCTCGGTGCACAACCTCCCACACCTGAGTGGGGAGCAATGCTTGCAGATTCGCTGCAGTTTATCATGCGTGCTCCTTGGATGATAACTTATCCTGGGCTTGCGATATTTTTGACGGTATTGGGGTTTAACCTTGTCGGCGATGGACTTATGGATGTATTAGACCCAAAGATGAAGGATAAATAATGTTATTGTCAGTTAAAAATTTAAAAACACACTTTTTTTCAGATAACGGAGTGGCTAAAGCCGTAGATGGTATATCTTTTGATATACCTAAAGGGAAGACACTTTGCCTGGTAGGTGAATCAGGAAGTGGGAAAAGTATCACTTCCTTATCAATCATGAGACTTATTGATAGTCCAGGCAAAATAGTTGACGGAAACATCTTTTTGGAGAATATAGACCTTTTAAATCTAAGTGAAAAAGAGATGAAAAACATCAGAGGCAGCAAAATCTCAATGATTTTTCAAGAGCCGATGACCTCTCTTAATCCAAGCTACACAGTTGGCTTCCAAATTATGGAAACACTAAAGCTACATAATAAACTTTCAAAGAAAGAATTAAGAGAAAAAGCTATTGAAGCACTCAATCTTGTAGCCATCCCTTCACCTGAGGAAAGATTAAAGGAATACCCGTTCAAATTAAGCGGTGGTATGCGTCAAAGGGTTATGATTGCAATGGCTATGGCCTGCAATCCAAATCTTTTGATCGCTGATGAGCCTACAACTGCCCTTGACGTAACAATACAAGCACAAGTCTTAGCTCTTATGAGCGATTTGAAAGAGAAGAAAAATACTTCTATACTTTTCATTACTCACGATTTGGGAGTAGTCGCCGAAATGGCAGACTATGTGGCTGTAATGTACACGGGGAAAATAGTAGAAAAATCAACCGTTGAAAATATAATAAACTCACCAAAGCACCCATACACGGAAGGGCTTTTAATGTCACTACCCCAAAAAGGGAAGACTGAGAGAAAATCAAAATTATACAGCATTGAAGGGAATGTGCCAAGTTTGTTTAACCTTCCTGAAGGCTGCACCTTCTGGCCAAGATGCCCTTTTGCAAAAGATATTTGTAAAAAGGAAAAGCCCGTTTTGGAAAAAATCACTGATAATCATGAAGTCGCATGTTTTAAAGTACAGGGGAAATTTTGATGGAAAAGAATATATTGCTCAAGGTAGAAAATCTCAAAAAATATTATTCCGTAGGAAAATCTCTGTTTAGTAAACCAAAAACGTTAAAAGCTATCGATGATATTTCATTTTTTATAAAAAAAGGGGAAACTGTTAGTTTGGTGGGTGAATCAGGCTGTGGTAAGTCCACAACGGGAAAAATGATACTCAAAATTGAAGAGCCAACCGCAGGGAAAATCATTTATGATAGTAAAGATATAGTCGGTCTTAACAAAAATGAGTTAAAAGAGTATAGAAAAAAAGTCCAAATCATATTCCAAGACCCTTATTCCTCCCTTAACCCAAGGTGGAAGGTAGGCCAAATAATCGGTGAGCCACTGTTGCTAAGCGGACAAGATTTGGGCGACTATAAGGACAAAATACTTGAAATAATGGATAAAGTCGGTCTTTTAAAAGATCATTATGACAGATATCCTCATCAATTTTCGGGAGGACAAAGGCAAAGGATTTGCATAGCCAGATCTCTCATACTTCAACCGGAGCTTATCGTGTGCGATGAACCGGTGAGTGCTCTTGATGTTTCTATTCAATCCCAGGTATTAAATTTACTTTTGGATTTACAAAAAGAGTTTAATCTCACTTACCTTTTTATCTCCCATGATTTAAGTGTAGTTAACCATATCTCTGACAGGATTATCGTAATGTATCTGGGTAAAATTGTGGAAACAGGAAGTGCAGAAGATATAATGAATAATCCAAAACACCCTTATACTAAAGCGTTACTAAGTGCTGTTCCGGATTTGTCTTCTGCTAAAAACAGAGAAAAAATACTGCTTCAAGGGGATATCCCCACTCCGCTAAATCCTCCTAAAGGGTGCAGATTTTCTACAAGATGCCCTTTTGTTAAAAGTGAATGCTCAGATATTGATATGAAACTCATAGAAGTCAGTGATGGGCATTACACGGCTTGCCCATTCAAGACTTTTTAAATTAACAGGTTGTCACCTTGCTTTGACCTTTGCCTTATTGTTTCTTTTTATAAATTCGTATAGTATTGTTGCAGGATTAAAATCTATTTCAGACTTGCTGACAGTCTCAACTATTCTCTTATAGGGTTGGCCTGTTTTTATATCGTACGAATTTAAATCAAACAGCACAGGGGGCTCCACCTTCTTTTGCACATCTTTGACAATTAAAACTACCGGCTCCTTTTTATCAAAAAACTGCTTCACTATCAGTCCAACTTCTCCGCTGTCAAGCCTGACAACCGTGCCTAAGGAATGGGACTTAATAATTTTGACAATAAAATCCAATAATCGTTTACTGTAATGAATATCCGCAAAACTGTATAAAAGCTCAATCGCTCTATCCTGTGCGTAAGCACTTCTGTAACAGGTATCATTTGTTATAGCATCGTAAGAATCAATTATCCCAATTATCTTTGCATAATAAGATATTTCTGCACTTTTAAGTCCCCTTGGGTACCCTTCACCATTCCCCTTCTCATGATGCTCCAAAACTGCAAGTAATACATTTTCAGTAAATCCTCCGCTATCTAAAAGATACTTATAACCCAAAATAGGATGCTTCTTTATCTCTGCAAATTCTCTGTCGTTAAGCTTCCCCCTTTTATTTAATATATTTTGATCTATAAATACCTTTCCCACATCGTGTAAAAGTGCAGCCATTGTAAGCTCTCTAATCTTATCTTCAGTATACCCTAACTTTACACCTATCGTGTTTGCAAGAAATGCAAGATTTAGACTGTGATTATACAGATATTCATAATTATCAGAATATTTACTTATGTTTACTACAAAAATCGGATTTTTTAATGTACTTTCACAAACAGTATCTGTCACTTCAGATACTGTTTCTTTATCTAATTGTCCCTTAGAAGCATTATCAAAACAATGTTTTACATTATTTACCAAATTTGGATAAACATTTTGGACAAAGCTTAAGTCCGACAAAACAAGACTTGTCAGGCTCTTTTCTACCTCTTCTCGTAATTTTTCCTCTTCATCTTTTTCAATATTTTTTTCTTCAAAGTTGTCATTTTCTTGTGTAAATTCTACTACAATCTCTTTAACCCCGTATGATTTAAGTATTTCAATAGTTTCTTCTGCAGCTATATTTGTGGTATAAAGTTTCGGGTCTATCCAAGATTTATCACACTTAATTATTTTCATCCCCTTCTCATACTTATCAACAGATATATTTTTGACAATATTCGAACGCCCCATTAAATCCTCCTAAACAAATCATAGTTAATTTTAACACGATTTAATATTCATTTCCATAAATGTTATAATTTTAATTAAAATATACCCTTTTGGTTGATTTGTCCGTAAATGACTGCTATGAAATGTAACAAAATTTTGTGGAGTAAATATGGAAATTAATATGAAGTATAGGGACGAAAACATTACGATTGCCTTTGAAAATAGCGTAGTAAAAGTAAGGGATATTTTAAAAAAATTAAAGTTGACACCAGAGACAGCATTTGTAGTGATAAATGGTGAAATCAGACAGCCGCACGAAAAGGTAACAGAAGAGGACGACATTGAAGTAGTAAGTGTCATTTCTGGGGGATAGAATGCAAGCCAAATGTAAGGTATGTAAAGATAAAGGGGTAAATACCCCTGCAACAGTTATGCTGTCCACTTACAGACTTAATTTATGTAAAGAACATTTCATCTCATGGGTAGAAAAAAGAACCGAAGAAACAATTAAAAAATTTAAAATGTTTGGTAAAAAACAAAAGCTCTTAGTTGCAGTATCCGGAGGAAAAGATAGTTTAAATCTCTGGTATATATTAAATAAATTGGGTTATGATGCCGATGGATTTTACATAGATTTAGGAATTGAAGGATATTCCAACAAATCCAAAATATTTGCCCAAAATATGGCTGAAAGAATTGATAAAAAATTGATAATAATTGATATGAATAAAGAAATTTCCGACATAATAAGCTTAAGCAAAAAAACCAAGAAACCTGTGTGCTCTGTATGCGGAACGGTAAAAAGATACTATTTTAACAAAACTGCCAAGGATAACGGGTATGACATATTGGTAACCGGCCACAATCTTGATGATGAAGTTGCCGTACTATTTGGCAACACGATAAATTGGAAAGTTGATTATTTAAGAAGGCAACATCCTGTTCTTCCTACCAAAAAAGGTTTTGTGAAAAAAATAAAACCTTTTTGTCGTATTTCCGAAAAAGAGAGTGCTATGTATAGTTTTTACAGTAAAATTGACTATATAAAAATGGAATGCCCAAAAAGTATAGGTGCTTCTTCAATAAAAAATAAACAAATTATTTCAAAAATTGAGGAAAATATTTTGGCTTTTAAAATTAGATTTTATCTCGATTTCTTAACAAATATGCATCCTTTGCTTAAAGGGGAAATAGATTACGAAGAAGAACCTTTGGAGTGTTCTGTTTGCGGCGAGCCATCATTTAATAATGTTTGCAGCGTCTGCAGTTTAAAAGAGAAATTATGACTATTTTGCAAACTCTATTAATGAAGGAAAAATATCTGTAATATAAGATACTATAATCGTCAAAGAGCCTGACACCATTAAAATACCTATCGTGATAAGCATAAGTCCAGCAACCCTTTCAACCCAAATAACAAAATTGCCTGCCCTTTTTATAAATGATATTATAGTGCCTAATGCAAGAGCAGATAAAAGAAATGGAATCCAAAGGCCTAATGAATAGCTAAAAAGCATGACTATCCCTTGAGAAACGGTGTCCTGTTTGGAGGCAAGTGCTAAAATTCCTGCAAGTATAGGACCTATACAAGGTGTCCATCCAAAAACAAAGGCTACACCAAGCAAGAATGCCTCCACAAAAAAAGGAGCTTTACCTTTGCTGTAATTCCATTTTTTTTGAACAAGAAGCTTATTTATCTTAAATATTCCTACCATGTGGATACCTAAAATTATGACCACAACACCTGCAACCTTCTCCAGCACAAATCTATATTCATTTAATATTTTACCAAACTCAGTAGCAGTAGCTCCAAGGCTAACAAAAACAAGACTAAAACCTAACCCGAAAAATATCGCACCTAAAAAAGCCTTCGCCCTGGGGGTCTTACTATCAGAAGCTGTAAGGCTTTCAATGGACTCCCCTGAAATAAAAGATATATAGCCTGGTAAGAGGGGCAAAACGCAGGGGGACAAAAAAGATAGAATACCCGCTAAAAAAGCACTAAAAAAACTTAAATTTTCCATTGCATTGAACCTTCTTTTTGTATAAACCTCATAGAAGATAATAATACATGTAAAATAAGTCAAGAAAAAAGGGGTATATATGAAAAAAGGTACAAAGCTAGCGATAATAGGGATAATTGTCATTGCTGCAGTTTTTTATCTTATCTCTACAGGGTTTAAGCAGAGTGGAGTTTACTATTTGGAAGTACATGAACTTATAAAAGACCCGTCAAAGTATAATACAAAAGGGATAAGGGTAAGTGGTGATGTGGTAGACGGAACCGTTGTAAAAGATACTAAAAATCAACACTTAGAATTTGTAATGGCTGACGGTACCGGTGAGAAGATGAATGTCATTTACAACGGAATAATACCTGATGCATTTACCGAAGAGGTACAGGTCATTGTTGAAGGGAAATATGACAAAGATACCAATACCTTCAAGGCCACTACGCTCTTAGCAAAGTGCCCTTCAAAATATGAGGCTGAAGTGGAGAAGAAATAGATATAAATATTCAAATATTACAATATAAATTAGAATGATTTAAAACTTGAACTTTTATTTATTATGTGTATCTAATTGTAAACTTTTTAGGAGAGGACTTTTATGGGAAACTTTGGTTATTTATTACAATTTTTAGGTCTTATTAGCAGTGCTATAGCTGTCATACTGTTTGGCTCATCGATGAAAAAAGAGTCGGAAACATATGACAAATATGGGACTCTTTTCATTCACATTCAAACAATATTAATAACTTTGGCATCAATCATACTTATGTATGCCCTTGCCACAGGATATTTTAAGATTGAGTATGTCGCTCAATACACTGACAGTAAGCTGCCTTTTGTCTATAAAATAAGCGGTTTTTGGGCAGGGCAAGCAGGCTCACTACTTTTTTGGGGTTGGCTTATAGCTTTATGCTCTTCTATCGAAGCATTTAGAATAAAAAAATACGGCCTCAAATACAAAGCGGGAGTGTTTTTTGCGTTGGCACTTACAAGCGGTTTTTTCTTTGTACTGACAAATTTTGTTACCAACCCTTTTAAAGAGCTCGACTTCTTCCCCGCTGACGGTCTTGGGATGAATCCTCTGCTCCAAAACCCCGGAATGCTTTACCACCCGCCTACACTTTACTTAGGCTTTGTTCTATTTACGATAGCTTTTGCTCATGCTTTCAGCTCACTGATTAACAATAATAACTCAAGCAGTTGGGTAGTAAATACAAGAGGATGGTCTATTTTAAGCTGGGTGTTTTTGACAATCGGTATAGTGCTCGGCGGTCAATGGGCATATGTGGAGCTTGGCTGGGGTGGTTATTGGGCTTGGGACCCTGTGGAAAATGCCTCACTCTTACCTTGGCTTACAGGCACCGCATTTTTACATTCGGCAATAATGTATGAAAGAAAAGAAAAACTGAAAATATGGACTTATGTATTGATATTGTTAACTTATGAACTCTGTATATTTGGTACATTTTTAACAAGAAGCGGTGTAATTGACTCTGTCCACAGCTTTGGAAAGTCTGCTCTTGGACCGTTTTTTATATTTTTCATACTTATTACCGGAATTGGATTTATTTACTATTTAATTGCCAATATTAAAAATATGAAAGAAGAAACAAGTTATTCTGTTGTCTCTAAAGAAGGGATGTTTTACATAACAAACTGGCTGTTTACTGCACTGATGTTAGTCATACTCTTTGGTACAACTTTACCGATTTTAACACAACTTTTCCCAAGCAAACTCAGTGTTGGGATACCTTATTATAATAAAGTATCTACCCCTTTCTTTATGCTGATAATACTTATAAGTGGATTATGTCCACTTCTCCCCTATGGTAACTCAAAAATGGCTGATATTATAAAAAATTTATGGCCATCATTTATATTCATGGTCGTGGCGACCACACTGATTTACGTTTACGGTTACACTAAACCATTGCCTTTAGTGCTTTTCGCTTTTACATCTTTCTCTTTATTTACAATTTTATTACAAATTTTCAGAGGAATTAAAAGGAACGGAATTGGTATAATTTACCGTAACAGCAGACTTTACGGAGCTTTAATCATTCACTTTGGTTTAGTTGTGTTATCTTACGGGGTAATAGCCTCTTCTTTTTATAACGTTTCTGTAGATAAGGTTGTGGCACCTGGAGAAACGATCTCATTCTATAAATATGAACTAAAGGTTGGCGATCTCGTAATAAAAGAAAAGCAAAACTATGTCTCTGTTTATTCCCCTGTTAAAGTCTATGAAAATGGAAAATATATCATAACGATGACTCCGGAAAGGAGATTTTATAACAATAACAAAGAGCCTTTTGCTGAAGTTTCAATTCATACGAAACCTCAAGGGGATCTTTATTTGATACTCGCTTCTTATTCAAAGCCCGAAAATATTATTGGAATTCAAGCCATATTTGAACCTTTTATCGTGTGGATATGGATAGGATGTGCTATAATGGTTTTAGGCGGATTGCATGGAATTTTCCCATTCAAGCGAAAATAAAACTAATTTTATAAAGCTTGACAACGTAAAAAAAAGTTATGGGCATATAGATGCACTCAAAGGGGTCTCCTTTTCTTTAGAAAAAGGGGACTTTCTTTCTATATTTGGGCCAAACGGTGCAGGTAAATCCACCCTATTGAAAATTCTCTCTGCACAAACAAGGCCAACTAAGGGTAAAGTCTATTTTAGTGGAATAGATTTGACTAAACAACCTGATGAGTTTAGAAAAACTTTTGGGGTAATATCTCACCTCCCTTTTCTTTACGAAAATCTTTCTGCTTTTGATAATCTAAAGTTTTATGCAAAAATCTATGGCGTAGACAATATAGAAGTAAAAGTAGAGGAAATTTTAAAAAAAGTTGAACTGTTAAATAGAAAAAATGATTATGTAAGAGGATACTCAAGAGGTATGCTACAAAGGCTATCTATTGCCCGAGCGCTTATCCACGACCCTGAAATTATTCTCCTTGATGAGCCTTATACAGGATTAGACCAGCACGCATCTTATCTTTTAACCAACATTCTCAGAGAGCAATTTAAAAATAACAAAACTATCATTATGGTTACCCACAATTTAAGCAGGGGCTACGACCTTGGCTCAAAAATTGCCATCATGAAAAAGGGAGAAATCGCTTTATTTGAAAAAAAAGATAACTTACCTGAAAATGAATTTGAAGATATATACATTTCAACTCTGGAGAATTGACAAGTGAAAAAATATTTCAAGACAATTTACCATATATTTGAGAAAGACATCCTTCTTGAGCTGAAATCCATAGAGGTTATAAACTCGATGCTTATATTCTCACTGCTCACTGTAATAGTATTTAGCTTTATATTTGAACCCGGTGCTGAATATAAAATAGACCTCGTTGGAGGAATATTGTGGATGGCGATAGTATTTGCAGGTATTTTAGGACTCAATAAATCTATGATGAGTGAAGTTAATGGCGGCAATCTCAACGCACTCCTTTTGGCTCCGGTTGACAAAAGTGCAATTTTCTTTGGTAAGGTATTGTCAAATTTTATATTCCTGATATTTATGGAAATAGTAACCATCCCCGTCTTTACAATTTTTTATAATGTAAACATATTTAAACATACACTCCTTTCAATCCCTGTATTTATTTTAGGGACTTACGGTTTTTCTGTACTTGGTACACTTTTTTCCATAATATCCGTCAAATCCCGCACAAGAGAGGTTATGCTTCCGATACTCTTGCTCCCTTTGATGATCCCTATTATACTCGCTGCAATACAGTCTATAAATATTTTTATTAAAGGGGATACGATTTCTGATGCTGACAGATGGATTAGATTAATCGCAGCATTTGACTTGATATTTACATTTGTTGTATATGCTATATTTGACTACATAGTTGAGGAGTGATTATGAAACTGGAAAAAGTAATCGACTTTTTATCTTTTATTCTTATCCTTGTGGCACTCTATTTTGCTTTTATTTATGCTCCGGTGGAAAAAGTGATGGGCCCTGTCCAAAAAATATTTTATTTTCATGTGGCCAGCGCTTGGATTGCCTTTTTTGCTTTTTTTGTGACATTTATATGCAGTATTTTCTTGCTTGCCACAAACAGGTATATCTTTGATGATATAGCTTCTTCTTCAGCTGGAATAGGAATAATCTTCTGCTCTATTGTCCTTATTACAGGCCCCATTTGGGCAAAGCCTATCTGGGGGACATGGTGGACTTGGGACCCAAGGCTTACTACCACGCTCATTTTGTGGTTTATCTATGTGGGTTACCTAATGTTAAGAAAATTTATAGATGAAGAGGACAAAAGGGCTAAGTTTGCTGCAGCGGTTGGTATCGTAGGTTTTATTGACGTGCCGATAGTTTTCTTGTCTATCAGATGGTGGAGGACAATCCACCCAAATGTTTTACAAAAAGGTGGCGGCGGGCTTCATCCTGATATGATTACAAGCCTAATCGTGTCAGTAATCGCATTTACATTTTTATACCTGATGCTGATGAACAAAAATTTAAAGATTAAAGCTTTGGAAAGAAAAATTCTTACAATAGAAAACGAATAAAAGGGGTTAATATGAAAAATTTCTGGTATTTATTCTCTGCTTATGCTGTCATATGGGTATTGATATTTTCTTACATACTTAAGCTTAACAGTAAAATCAAGGAGCTTAGCCAGAAAGTGGACAGGTTAACCTCTAAGGAATAGCCGTCACTTCTTCTTTTTCATAAAATCTATCAGTGACACCACATCCCTGTTGATGGCCTCAATATTTTCCTGCTTAATTTCGTCATAAATTTCCTTTCTGAATACCTGCACATTTTTTGGGGCTTCTATTCCTATCTTCACATTTTTACTCGATATATCCACAATCTTTATTTCTATATCGTCCCCAATCATCAGGCTTTCATTAAGCTTTCTCGTTAAAACTAACATGCTTCCCCTATTTGCTAAAGAGCGGCGTCTTCACTTTATAAATATCATCTTCTAAAATTATCTGTTTTGCAAGTTTTTTATTAGTGTTTATCACTACAGGGGCTTTTAAGTTAATTGTGGCATTTTGAGGGTCATCCTTAACCACTACAAGTCCGAAAAGTGCCATCTCTTCGTCTTTTTCAATCTGTAATACTTTGTAATCCCTTTTATTAAACTTTGGAGAATAATCAGGGAAAAATGTTTTTATGTCTGCAAGTATGAAAGTAACATTTTCATCTTGAACTGACTGGAAGTAAGAAAAAGGATAAAACTCTTCCGAAGAGATAAACAAAAAGTCTGACAGCTCATTAAATCCCAAGATAGGTGATACCATAGTCACCAAATCATCTTCGGTATACTCAAACTTGCCAAGTTTAGGTGAATTCAAAACTTTTTTCTCCATATTTTCCTCTTTTTTCAAAACTTTTTGTGCACTCATCTTACACCTCTATAAAATATTTATTATAAATAGTCCATAATTGACATCTGAAGCACTTTGGCAGCAGTTGACATAGCCATCTGATAAGCCTGCTGCGCCAATTGAAATTCCGTAATGGCCTTTGTCATATCTATTTCCGTTGAGCCAAGATATTTAGATTTTATCTCTTCGTTGGAAGTAGATATAGTCGTATGAAAATTAATCAGAGAATCCACTCTATTTTGCCTTGTGCCTGTCAAAGTCAAGTTTGTAGTTATCTGAGTCTCGGCTTTGTCAAGGACAGGAATTTCATAGTTAATCCCCGAGCCTACAGTTGAAGTGAAGGAATCTGCTGTATATAGCTTGCCTGCATCAAAACCTAATTTCACACCATCACCTACATCTTTTAACTTCCCAGCAGTATTAAGAGAAACATAATTTATCAGTTCACCACTGCTACCTGAAACCTTTATTTTTACTTCATCTCCGGGCTTAAAATACCCTAAAGTCCCGGCATAATCCCCTTCTAAAATCAGGTTGGTTATATCATTATTGTTATCAGTATCATAATTAAACGCTAAATTGCCGTTAACATTTGAGGCAACTATGTCGACACTGCCTGCTATTTTGGAATTTATCTCATTGGCTAATTCATCTATGGAGTTATATTTTTTTGCATCTACAGTAACAGACTTATTACTCCAATTTGTACCGTCAAAATACTTAAAAGTAAGTGTCCGCTCCAAATCTGTTGTATTTTCGAGCTCTAACACAGGTGTCTGTTTTGAATAAACAAATCTTTCACTACTGCCAAGCCCAAGTGCAGCCGCAGTAGTAGAGTCATTTGCATTAATCTCCACATTTTTCAGACCGCTGCCTGATTTTATTACAAGTTTATTGTTAAGAACTTCTGCTTTAATGCCTAGTCCCAAAAGGGTTGGGTTTTTATTAATAGCATTTAACAAATCGTCTGATGTGCCACCTGCTAAAATATTAAAACTTACGTTTGAAACATTTCCACTATTGTCAGACACCAAAACATCAAAGTCCAAGGGGTTTGCAGAAGGTAAAGATAAATTGCCTACACTTGAAATGCTTAGCTCTTTTTGAATGAAAAATTCAGTTTTATCCCCGACAGGCTGGACTTCATAAGTCCACTCATCATTATAATTACCTCTAAATGTCCCATCCAGATAAGGGCTTGCTGTAGACTTAAGGCTTTCGTCACGCCAAGCGCTCGGAGCCCCTATCCCCTCTTGGGGAATGTTCATATTCAGTGCATCGTAAAGATTTTTTAGCGACCTGAATATATCTACATTTTTACCTTCCTGAACAATATTCATGTCCCCAAGACTAAAGCTCGAATTTGCCTTCAAGCTGACTTCAAAGGACTGATTTGAACTTGAATCAACCACAACAGATACACCTGAGCCAAGATCGATTGGGCTGCCGTCATACCCGGTAACGGTCTTTGTAAGTATTGTTCCACCTTTAGCATCGACAACTGTCACATCCAAATCGGTAGGATTAACAGCATTTTGATTTATGGAAACTCGCCATGTATCATCACCATTCCCTTTGTATTTGCCAAGAAGTGTTACATTCCTATTTACTTCGGGATATCCAAGCCCTTTATTACTTTCGGCAAATCTGAGAGTAAATTTGCTCTCCCCTGAGCGTAAATCTCTTACATAGACATTCCCGTTTTCAATACTAGCCTTGACAGTATACCCATAAAGCTCTTCGATAAAGCCAAGTAAATCTCCTACCCTCTTTTCTGTAGCCACGGGAAATTCACTTCCATAGGCATTATCATATTTTGCAGTGCCGTTATGGCTTACAGCAAGATATGAATCTGATCCGTAATTTATATTTTCCAAATTAAACTTAATATCAAATGTGGAATTTGCACTAACATTTACATTTGAAATTTCATAAGATATCTTGAAGTTGAGCCCTTTGGCTTTTAAGGCATTGTCCAACGCATTTTTTATTTCAAATTTTTCTATATTCCCATCTGAGTTTTCATCTACAGGGGTAAAAGTGATTTTCTCACCGTTAATAACAAACTCTGTAGCGGTTGATGCAGACGCACTCACACCGGTAAAATCAACGGAAATCTTATTCTTAGTATCAAAATCATCATAATTTATCTCAAACCTTGTATCTTTCCCTTTTACTTCATACTTAAAATTCGGATCATATGTCACAACTTTGAAAGTCACACTTGATGATGTATAGATTGGATTAATAACGGAATAGTTATTCCCTACTGCCGTAGTTATTGCACTTTCAATAGATGCCTCGTCAAATGAGCTAAAATTGACCGTACTAGCTACAGATGAATTCGGAACCAATAAATCCACAGTTGCAGCGCCAGTAATATTTATCTCATCACTTACTTCTATGTTTCCTTCAAACCCTAAAGTGTTATTTTTTGAGCCGTAAAGTTCAAAATTAACCATATTGCCAGCTCTTGTGGTACTAAAAAGTATTTTATCACCGTCGGCACTTGCCTCTATCTCATTCCCAAGACCATTTGTTTCAAGTATTCTATTCAAGCTAAATACCACATCGTCCATATCTTGATATGCTCTTTTGTCCATTGTGAGCAGATAATCTTTCCCGGCATATTTTAATAATATAGACCTTTCCGAATCATTTTTATCTGTCATGTCAAGTGTCGCACTATTGACAGACAATAATTTTGCCGCACCGACTTTATATCCGTAATGGTCAGTCCCTGAAATATCAATATAGTCTGCATCCCCCAAATTTGCCGAATCTATCTGAGAAAACTTTGTGGTAGAAGTTATCCCCAAACCTTTTACTGTGTTGTATCTTGTAGATTTTAACACTCTGTCAGCCTCAAGAAATACCTCTTTGCCTGTAAGATTTAAAGTAACTTCCTGATTATATCCGATTTTGGTATTAATTTTTCCCAAATCCCCATGGTATCTGATATCATCTCCGGGCTTAAAGTAAAAATCTATCTTGCTGTTTGTAAAATCACTTTCAGGGAGCTTTACCGCAAAACCAAGACCCGTATTTATAACTTTCCCCGGCTCAAATTTAACTGAAATAGAAGTGCTTGTCCTGTTGCCACCTTTAGCCGTCTCATCGCTACCGTTTGAGTCAAGAAAAAGAATATTATTATTTTTATCATAAACGGAAATTGTCACGATATCAGTATTTGCATCCTTGTTTAAATATATCGAATATGCACCCTCATCAGGCTCCGGCATGTCCCCAAAAACTTTTCTCGTATAAACTTCCACCTCAGAGTTATCTGAGCTTACAGAAGATATTTCCCTTGTATCTGCAGTAAAAGGAGTTGTTTCAGTCTCAAAGCCTGCAAACAGATATCTTCCCATATAGTTTGCATTACCAATATCAACCATTGAGTCCAAGATATTGATTACATCCCCTGCAAGTGCTTTTCGACTGGTAGCACTCTGGCTATCATTGGCACCGGCTATGGCGTATTGGTTTTTTGCCTGACTTAATAAGTCTATTGCCCTTTGCAGCTCATTATCTGTATTTGTAATCCAAGATAGTGCATTTTCTGCATTTGACTTAAACTGATCAGCTTCATCTATTGTCCTTTGAACATTAATAGCACTTACATAATTTATGGGGCTTTCTTCAGGCTTTAGCAATGTCCTGCCCACTGTCACCTTTTCATTGCTGTCTGTCAGCTTTGTGAGAGATTTCTCCAAGTTGGACATATATTTAAAAGGCAATAAATTAAAAGTTACTCGCATATGTCACCCCTATCTGCCAACAAGTCCGACCCCATTGATAAGCTTGTCTATCATCTGGTCAACCGCAGTAATGAATCTTGCGTTTGCCTCGTAAGCTTTTTGAAACTTTATGAGGTTTGTAAATTCCTCATCAATGGAGACACCTTTTATCTGCTCCAACTTCATAGTGAATTGGTCAACAGACTGTTTTTTTGAGTCATAAAATGTATTTACTTGATTTTTATCAGCTGCGATGGTTGTGGTAAAAACCGAGTAAAATTCATCAATGGAATAATTCCCATTTACAAGCTTACTAAATTTCAAATTTGATAATTCAAGGGCGTTTGAATTATCTCCGGGTGCGGTAGATTTGGCAGTTGCTATAAAATTAGGATTGGTAGCAAGAAAATCATTTACTGCAATATCACTTGCGCCTGAACCTTTAAAATAGCCATAAAGGCCTGATGCCACCAAAAAATTTGTCGTATCTTCAACAAATGAAAATGTATATCCTTCATCCGCAGTAATTTTTATTGTATTACCACTTGAAATCTGTGCGGAAATTTTACCGCTCGCCACAGTTGCCCCTGCCTGATTAATCTTTTCTATTACCGAATAAAGATTATCCTCTTCAGGGTTGATATCGATATCAAAATTCCCTGATACTTCACCTTCACTATTGTAGACGGCAATTCTAAATGTCCCTTCATTTATATCATAAGGGAATTTACCGGCATCCCTTGTAAAAAGAAATGTCGGACTTTGCACCCCGTTTGTAGATGTTATGGAGTTAAACCTTTCCACCCCAAGGCCAGTAGAATGTATTCTGTTGGTTTCTTTGATAAGGGTCTGAGCAAGCTCATCAAGCTTGCCTTTATAAGAAGTTAATGTTTCATCCCTTGTTTTTAATTCTCCGGCAAGTTTGCCTGAATATATTTTAGAAGTTATATCCACCAATGGGTTATTGCTCCCTTTTGTCCCCCAATATATATCGTAATGATTGTCATTATCTTCATTTTTGACAGTATATATCTCGTTAATTACATCCGAATCCACCAGAGTAATTCCACCAACTAAAACTGCAATCTGCCCGTCATCCCTTTCAGAAGTGGTTATATTGACATACTCTGACAGTTTGTTAAGAAGTAACTCTCTTTGATCACGAAAATCGTTAGCCTTATTTTCCCCGGCTTCAACTTTACCTATCTGTATGTTTATCTGCCTTATATTTTCAGCTATATCATTAATCTCATTTACATACTGCTCAATTTTAAAATCCGAAGTGCCTTGCAATCTTTCAAGCTGTGTATAACTCTCCTGAATCTTGCTGGTTAAAATATCCGTTTTGTTAATAAGTTCAATTTTCTTAACCTGAGACTCGTCAGAGTTATCCGGTGCCGTATTTGCCAAGCTTTGCCATGCATTAAAATAGTCTTTCAAAGCATCTCCAAGGCCAGAACCACTTTCAAGCTCATTAAAATAGATAGACACTTCATCCAGAGATGTTTGAAGTGAAGACCAATAGCTGAGGGATGATGTTTCCCTTCTTAAATTGTCAGCCAAAACATTATCATATGTCCTTTCTATGTACTCTACTTTTGAACCCCTTCCAAAAGGTCCTGGGGTAACAAGAAGAGGATTTTGGGTCGTAACTACGGCGCGCTGCCTTGAATACCCTTCCGTATTAGCATTGGCTATATTATGACCAGTTACATCAATCCCTGCCTGGGATGTCATCAGCCCTGAAATACCGGTATATAAAGTACCGAAAATATTGGACATACTAATCCCCTTTTATGCACTTCTTGTGAAAGAAGCTAATTTGGCTGCCTTTGCCCCGCTACTGCTGTAAGAATGCCCGGTAGAAATTCCTATTTTATCAAAAAAATCTGATATAAGCCTAAGATTTGTAGAGTAAAGGACTTTAATGGCAAGATTTTCATTGTGAGTTTTAGCCGCAAGCTCTGTAAGTCTTTTTTTCAAATCCATTAATTCCTGTTTCTCAGGAGAATCTGAAAGGTGATCTATAATGTCATTAAGATTATTCCCAACCAAGCCATTTAGATTGCAATACTTTTTAATATACTTATCTTTGGCTTCATCCAAAACCCTGTCTTTGTAAATAACAGTATCCTTTTGCTTTGCAACCTCAATAACCTTGTCTATGTCCCAATGAGTTATATAATATTTCTCTTTCTCTATTATAGAGTTAAGCTCTTCCAGCAGATTCAGTTGACTTTTAAGCACACCTATAAGGTTCTGGATTGTTTCCATATCTTCCTCCAATTTTTAGCTTTAGGTGAACTTTAAAACAGGTCGTCTACAGCAGTATTAACTATCTTTTCTACCACTTTTCTGCCGGAGAAATCATATGTACCGGTTTCAATCTGCTTCTTTATCTCACTAACCTTCTCAGCTCTTACTTCCGGTGCAGATTTAACCTTGGACACAAGACTATCAACCTTGCCTGAAGAAGACAGCTCGACCTTATCCTTTGCGGTCCTTTCTTTACCACTCGGCTTAGCCTGCTCACTGTCCTTTTTGACAGCTTTCCCCAAATTTTCATAAGCAATGTTAATTTTGTCTTCAATTCTCATAGTCTCCTCCAGTTACAACTGGATAATCGGCAGAATTTTAAATAACTTTAACAAAAATTACAACCTTTTAAAGTTCACTTTCTATATTCCAAATTTCATGCCATAATTTTCAGGCTATTTTTAGCCGTTTTTGCCACATTTTCTGAAAGCAAAGAGTATTTTTTTCCTTCACTCTGAGAATAATTTTCCTTAAAAAAGGATAAAAGCATCTCTTTAATACCGCCTGAGGAATTTTTAGCTGCAGCCTTAGAAACTTCAAAGTCAAACATCTCAGTAAATGTTTTTTCACCTTCAGACTTCTTTATAAAATCCGACTCATAACTCCCCTGCCTGCCTGTTTTCATAATTATATTGTAAAACAGTGCCTCAAACTCTTCACACGCCTTTTCGAGCCTTTTGGTTTGAGTGTCTGCTATCTTTATATTTGGGCTACCTATATTTTTAATCATTAGATTACCTCCAACTCACCTTGCAAAGCACCTGCTGCTTTAATTGCCTGCAATACCGCGATTAAATCTCTTGGGGAAACCTTAATGGCATTAAGTGCCTTCACAAGGTCACTAATTTTTACACCTTCGGGTATCATCATTAATTTTGCATCCTCTTCTTCAACTTGGACTTCTTGATTATTTGTTACTACCGTCTGCCCTTCTGAAAATGGTGCCGGCTGAGAAACTTCGACAGTATTTGTTATCTTTATTGTCAAGTTACCATGAGACACCGCAACAGTTGAAATCCTAACATCAGAGCCCATAACAATAGTCCCTGTCCTTTCATCCACTACCACTTTAGCAAATGTTTCAGGCTGAATTTCAAGGCTAATCACTTTGTTAACAAACTCATAATAATTATTTTTAAATTCTTGAGGAACAATAATCTTTATTGTCGTAGGATTTGCAATGACAGCTATGTCTTCACCAAAATATCTGTTTATGGTATTTTTTGCCTGCACTATATTTGAAATACTCAAATTGCTAAAACTCAAGCTCAAATAATCACTGCTCAAATTAAACGGTATCTCTTTTTCTATTAATGCACCGTTTGGTATCCTGCCAACTGTCGGATGATTCTTTACTGCACCTGCACCACCCGCAGAGACATTCATCCCACCTACTGAAATTGGTCCTTGAGCCACAGCATAAATCTGACCGTTTGGAGCAGAAAGCGGTGTCAAAAGGAGTGTTCCACCTTCGAGGCTTTTAGCATCCCCAATTGAGGAAACGACCACATCCACTTTTGTACCGGTCCCGGCAAATGGAGATAATTTTGCTGTCACCATAACTGCAGCGACATTTTTAACGCTGACTTTAGCCTTATCTACGGTTATACCCATTCTATCAAGCATATTAACCAACGATTGTATGGTAAACTCAGTCCCTGACTTGTCACCTGTACCGTTCAATCCGACAACTAAACCATACCCAATAAGCTGATTGTCCCTTATTCCATCTATAGTTGCAATGTCCCTAATTTTTACACTTGCCTCCAAAAAGGATGCTGTAAGTAACATCATGATAATAATTATATATTTTTTCATCTCAACCTCCCTTAAAACGGCCATATCCAGTCTATTACGCTGCCAAGCCACCCTTTCCTATTGGCATCACTTAATACACCTTTTCCGGTATATGTAATCTGAGCGTCGGCTATTGCAGTGGAAAGTACCGTATTGTTTGCATCTATATCTTTTTGTCTAATTATACCTTTTACAGAGATAGTCTGCTTTTCCTGATCAACAAGTATCTCCCTATTCCCCTCAATCACAAGGTTTCCGGAAGGTAAAATATCTACGATTCTTGCAGCAATTGTAGCCGATACCGAGTCAGATTTTTTCTTTGCACCCGAACCCGTAAAAGAGTTGGATGTGCTTGCTGCTACGGTTGGGTCAAATGCATTCCCTTTCTTTAAAAAATTTGTCATACCCAAATTCAAAGGGAGCCCCATTAAATTTGTAATACCGCTGTTATATGCAGATGATTTGCTTGTTTTTGTGGAATTAGAATTAGTGGCTGAAGAAGACTCAATAATCTTTACTATGATTATGTCCCCGAGAGACCGCCCTTTGTAATCCAAAAACATAACTCCCGAATTACCAACATCGGCCCATAAGGACGGGGATGGCTGTTTTTGCTTCAATGCATTATTATATTTTGCGACCTCTTCATTGTAACTTAATTTTGAAACATTGGAATCGACTTTAGGTTTCTTTGAACAACCTGTAAAGATTAGCAAAACTGCCAATATTATTAAAAAACCCTTTTTCATATGCCACCTCAAACAACTTTTTATGCTTTGCATTTGAAATAGCATATCTTATGCCAAAATTTTTGAGAAATTTTTACCTATCAGAATACTACAAGTGCGGTCTTTTCACCTTTATATACAGCAGTTAGAATTTTTCCTGAATCCAAATTTTTAACCTGCAACTTCTCACCTATATAACTATTCTCAAGTACTTCCCCTACAGTTGCGACAGCAATAAATTTATCTCTGAATAATATTTTTACCTTTTCACCTTTAAAAATATCGGGCTTTCTGTAGGTATTTTTTTCCAAAATAGGTTTACCTGCATAGATTGTTGATTTGGCAAGCTTTTCATCCAAATCATCTGCCAACATATCCCTGATATTAGTTATATTTACAAGCTGCTCTGTATAGTTATTTTTAAATTCTGCCCCTTTATCAATCTTGCTTGTCGCCACAAAACCTTTTTTGTATGTCTCAACATATGCATAAATTCGATACTCTCTTTGTCCGTTATTGATATAAACATCAGTCGACCCGAATGGAATTTCTTTTACTCTGACCTGAAATTCTCCTTTCGCACTTGCAAATATAGTTTTGTTATAATTTATCTTTTTAACCTTAAATTTTAAGCCTTCAAATCTGTTAAGCTCACTTATTAGCTTTTGGAAAATCTCTTTCTCTTCAATAGGCACACCTTTCCTCGTTACGACTATTTTCTCAGGAAATTTTTGTCTGAGAAGTTTTATGTCGTAATTAGTCAATTGTGCAATTTTAGTAAGATAAATATTGACACTTTCATTGTATTCAAGCCCGCAATAGGCAGGCTTGTGTTCAAACATTTTATCTATTTCGTCAAGATAAACACAATCGGTATCGACAGTTAATGTGCCTGCAAAGCTCAAACTGTAAGTTAAAAGTACAATTAATATAAGTCTAACCATAACTTATTTCAAATTATTAACTATCTGAAGCATCTCGTCTCCGGTCTGAATCGCCTTGGAGTTTATCTCATATGCCCTTTGACCGGTAATCATATTAACCATCTCTTCCACCACATTTACATTGCTCATTTCAAGTACACCCTGAGCAATACTGCCGATACCGTCTTCACCCGGCACACCAGTCGTAGGCTCACCGCTAGCACCTGTCTGAAGATAGATATTGTTCCCGATAGATTTCAAACCTGATGGGTTTATAAATCTTGCAAGCTCGATATTTCCTACCTCAGAAGTTGCTGCTTCCCCAGGTAAAGTAACTGAAACCGTCCCATCAGTCCCGATAGAAATACTTGTGGCATTTTCAGGAATATTTATTGTTGGCTCAAGTAAATAACCTTCAGGAGTAACTATATCTCCATCGCTGTTGAGTTTGAATGAACCTGCTCTTGTGTAACCGATATTGCCATCAGGAAGCGTAACCTGAAAAAAACCGTCCCCCTCAATTGCAATATCAAGCATGTTACCTGTTTGCTGGAAGTTGCCCTGGCTGAATATCTTTTCAGTTGCCACAACATTTGAACCAAGACCTATCTGTATCCCCGTAGGGTGAGAAATGCCCGTAGCAGTTATTGCGCCAGCGGGACGAAGCTCCTGATATAGCAAATCCTGAAAGTTAACTCTTGATTTTTTAAACCCTGCATTATTTACGTTTGCTAAGTTATTTGCAATATTATCAATATTAATTTGTTGGGTAGTCATCCCACTTGCTGCTGTCCAAAGTGCTCTTAACATAATCTATCCTCCTTAAGCTATTTTTCCCAATTCGTTTGCCGCCCTCTCATTGAGGGTGTCCATTGTCCTGATAACTCTCTGATATGTCTCAAAAGCTCTGTGTGTGCTTATCATGTTAACCATCTCCCTGACCGGGTTTATGTTACTTTCCTCCAAATACCCCTGCATTACACGAGGGTTTTCAGATTCTTCCGGCAAGGTATCTATCGCAGTAAAAAGGTTATATCCTGTCTTTTGAAGCTTTGACTTATCCTCAAATTCTACCACATAAAGATTATCTACTACCGTGCCGTCCACCGTAATCTGACCATTCCCCAAAATCGAAACGTTTCCGTTTGGAATTCTTATCCCTTCATTATTTTCAACATTTCTTGATAATACCCTATACCCTTGCTGAGTAACAAGGTAACCATCATTATCAATTTTAAAATTGCCGGCTTTAGTAAATTTTATTCCAAAAGGCGTATCAACAGCAAAAAAAGCATCAGGATTGCTAAGTGCCAAGTCAAAAGGATTCCCTGTCTGCCTTATGTTGCCTGAAGAAAAATCGGTTGCTACCTCTGCAAGCCTTGATACTGCATTAATTGTCTGATTATATTTGCTCTGCCTGATAATATCTTGAGGAAAATCTTCTTCTTTTTTCAGATAACTCTCAAAAGTAGGAGTATCCATTTTGTAACCAGCTGTATTTATGTTGGACAAATTGTTACTTAAAACATCAAGCTTTTTCTCCATTTGAAGCATCCCGCTTGCTGCCACATAGAGCCCGTTAAGCATCTTTCCCCCCTTTTTTCATATCGAAGACTTTTGGAAAAGTTTTATCTATCAAATATTCTAAACCTTTGATTTTAAGATATGATACAGGTCTTGCCGCTTTGCCTGGAAAATAAAAAAAATTACTGTCACTTTTTGACAGAACGGTAACTGCCATATGGGAAACAATAGCATTATTTTTATCAAAAACAGTTATCTCTTCCCTGATAAAATTTTCCCCGAAAACTTTTGTAATAGACTCATCAAAGTTTAATATTATTACATAATCGGCCAATTCGGCTTCCTGTGTCACTTCCCCAAGCTTATTTAAAACGATAACATTTTCCATCAGTCTCTTTGTCTCAAAATCGTATTCTCCCAAATAATTTTTTGGAGGAATCACAAAAAATCTTTTTTTAAGCTCGATTTTTTTATTCGCGACAAAAGAGTAGTCTTTAAATTTTGCTTTTGTTTTATCGTATATTAGGGATGAAAAATTAGTATTCATCTCTATCAGTGCAGCCATAAGGAGTACACCTGTATCTGCCGAAAAAACAAGGTCTGTTGCATCGTTGACATTTGTTTTAAGTGCACTGCACCCATAAATTGAGATAATCAACATACAAACTATGATCAGGTGAAAAAGTTTCCTCATAATTTCCTCCTGAATAGAGATTAGCAACATAAATGCCAAAATAAAAAATCAATTTTAAATATTTTTTGTAACCTTTTCTCTTTTGCACGGTTTTATAGATATCAAATCAAGGAGGTAAAAAATGAAAAAAACGATTGCTTTAATGGTTGTAGTTTTGTTAACATTTGCTTCAGTAAACTCTTTTGCAAAAGGGAAAGGGAGCTCAAAAGGGAGCTCAAACGGAAAAACCTCAATGCACAGCTATAGTGGAAGCTCGACTCAAAACGGATTTCAAACAGGGGATAGAGCTCTTGACGGCAGCGGCAAGGGGTATGGAGACGGCACTCAGCCTCAGCCAAAAGATGGCACAGGCTTTGGAGCTACAAGCAGATAAAAGAGGGTGGACTGCCACCCTTTTAATATTACACTACAATTTATGGATAAATTTCAGGTTTTTTTTGACCAAACGAAAAAAGGTTTCTACCATTACCTCCTTTCTCTGACAAGAGATAGTGCCCTTGCTGATGATATATTCCAAGAAACCTACTTCAAAATATTAAAAAAATATAAAGATAAGCTTTCCCCTATGCTCCTTTACAAGATTGGCAAAAATTTATTTATAGATGAATACAATAGAAATAAAAATCATATTAATACTGAAAATATAACATTATCATATGAACAAACAGGTAGTGATAATTCAATGGAAGCCGATGCTCTTTTGGCGCTGCTTGATGACGAAGAAAAAAAATTATTCCTAATGAGTGCGATAGATGGACTGAAGTATGAGGAGATAAGCACTATTACCGGAATTTCAGTCGCCAATATTAAGGTAAAAATTTTCAGGGCAAGAAAAAAAATACAAAATGCTTTAAAAGGAGGTTAGAATGAAAGAGATTTTGATAAGCCAATTTATAGATGATGAACTTACACTGTCGGAGAAAAAGGAATTTGTAGTCAACGTAAAAGTGGATGATACCTTTTATTCTGAAACTATAGAGATGTTGGACTCTGAAATATTATTTAGGGATAAACTCAATAAAAAGACCCCTCCGCAATTTCATGTTGAAAAATATAGGGGATCACGCAAGTTTATTCATTTGGCAGTAGCTGCACTTTTTTTCATAGGGTTAGCATTTTTAGGGAGCAAAATAACTGCGAATAAACCTGAAGCTGTTAGCAAAAATAACATTCAAAAAGAATATAGATTTGTAATTTACAACGACAGTGCAAGCAATGTGGAGCTCTCCGGGACATTTACAAATTGGCATAAAATCCCAATGAAAAGAATAAATAACTCCAACTATTGGGAAATAACTGTCCCTCTTACCAAAGGGGAACACAAATATGCTATAATTGCTGACGGTCAAGTGTTGGCTGATCCCACATCCGCTTTTATAGAGCAGGATGACTTTGGAAATATAAATTCAGTTTTGGAGGTATAGTAAATGAATAAAACCTACTTATTAATCCTATCATTTATTATAGCAGGACTTTTTTCTGGGTGCTCCACTCACAGCATTAAGATTGATACGGACAAAATAGTCCTCTTTTTAAAAAATAAGTCAGAGCCGACTTTCCATTACAGTTTGGACGGATATACCCCTCACAAAATGAGTAAAACAAGTTTCGGATATTATTATGAAGTGAAAAAAGCATCCCAATTTAAATATTTCTTTACCGATGAAACAGGCTTAATAAAGGCGGACTGTCCATTAATCGAATATGACGATTTTGGAGGTTACAACTGCATATTTGATATGTAACCTTTTCTCCGTGCCGCAGTTTATATATCAGAAGGAGGTAGCTATGAAAAAAATGCTAATAGTATTAATACTCACAGTAACAGCAAATATTACATTTGCACAAGTTAACGAAAATGAACTTTTAACCAAAGCGACAACACAGGTAAAAGAGCAACTAAAAACCAATCTTTCCATAGGACTTAACAACCAAACTATGCTCAATGCCTATAATGCAGTTGTCCAAAGTCAGATGCAAGAAGAAGTAAAGGTAAGAGTTTTAAGCAAAATTGCTCAAGCTCACCAGGCAGGTTTGCCCGCTGAGCCTTTAGCTGAAAAGGTAATGGAAGGGCTTGCAAAAAGGGCAAATGAATCACAGCTTGAAAATGCACTTAATCAGCTCACAGAACGTTACAGCTATGCCAAACAATTAACGGAGCAATTGGCTTTTAATCAGCAAACAAAAAGCAAAATAATGGGTAACATTGCCGATGCTTTGGCAGCAGGAATAAGTAAACAGTCTATGGAAAATATCATGTCCCACAGTCAATTAAAAAGCGAGCCTGAATTAGCTGCCGAAATAACAGAATGCGTAAAAGATATGTCAAGGGCAAGAGTGCAATCAAACCTGATAGAAAAAACTATGACAAAAGCAATCGAAAAAGGCTATAATGCAGGTGAACTTGCGGAAATAAGGAATCAGTTTAAAACTATGGCAAAAACAAGAGATGCTAATCAATTAGCCCAAAATATGCAAAATGGATTTCAAATGGGAGCAAAAAGTAGCGATATTTCAAAGGGGCTCTCCGGAAACGGAAACGGCAGTAATATGGGTTCAGGCTACGGTGATAGCTCAGGAATGGGCAGCGGAAGCGGTGGCAGCAGTGGAAATGGTGGCAGTGGTGGTAGTAGCGGTGGTAGTAGCGGAAATGGCGGCGGTCACGGCGGCGGTGGAAAAGGTATGTAATAAGTCGCATCTAATAAAAACAACTATCAAAAAAGGGGGATATCCCCCTTTTTTACCTGTAAAACTTTCTCAAATCCAAGTCTGAAAAAATACTGTCTTTAAACTCAAGAGCAGAAACATACTCTATATCGATATCCCCACTTTCCAACATAGAGTGGATTCTCAAAAAGTTGTGAATATGCTCTTTTGTCCTCCTTACGGCATATTCTATCGCAGTACCGGTCGTCATAAGAAAAGCCCAGTCACTACTTTGAGCAAGTAGCAGCTCCCTGCCCATTTGATTTAAACATCTTATCACATTGCTATCTGTTGAATCACCAAATTTGGTCGCAGCTTCCGTCATAAAATTGCTCATGTTCACAAGGTGACGATATATCCAATCATTTGCCCCGTTAAGCCATACCTCGAAGTAACCTTTGTCACCCCATGAAGATGGGTTCACTTTAACTATTTGATTTGTATGAAATTCATTAAGGTATTTCATAGGCGTAGTTGAAATAACATCATCCCTGTATGAAAGCTCTCTGAAGAGATTATAGATGAAATCTGTCCCCTCAAACCACCAGTGGCCAAAAAGCTCCGCATCATAAGGGGATACAATAAGAGGTGGTCTATCCATATATTTGGAAACTTCTCCCGCAAAATTTACCCTCTCGTGAACAAAATGTCTTGCATGGTCAATTGTCCTGTTAAATGCAACTTCAGGATTATAAGGCTCTTTATGCTCCGTGTTACCGGTAATCTTATAATATTTTAACCCCGTAAAAACTCTTGTACCGTCAGGCACAATATAATCCTTTATATAATCAAAATCCAAATCATAACCCACATCTCTATAGAAATCTCTATAGTTGTAGTCCCCGGGATACCCTTCTTTTGAGCTCCAAACCTGCCTTGAAGAAGTGACATCCCTTCCAAATGCTGCCACCCCTTCAGGGGTAAATACAGGGGCATAAACGCCATAAATAGGCTTTGGCTTACCAAAAATAATACCGTGAGTATCTACAAAGAAATATTTTATCCCATTTTCCGCCAAAATCTTATCAAGCCCTTCATAATAAGCACATTCTGGAAGCCATATACCTTTAGGCTGAATCCCAAAATGTTTTTTATGGGATTCCACCGCAATTTTTATCTGTGCATTAACAGCCTTTTCATTGACACTGATAAACGGTAAAAAACCATGAGTAGCACCACATGTAATTATTTCTATTTTATTGAGGTGCATAAATTTTTTATATCCATTTAAAATATTGCCACCAAGCTGTTCAAAAACATATCTTTTTATTGAAGAAATTCTTTCTTTGTAAAATTGAGCAAGTCTGTTAAATTCAAATTCATTTTTTGTCCTGTTAACCTCTTTATCACAAAGCTCCAAAGTCCTGCCCAAATATTTAAGATACCTGTCCATCAAAAACTTATCGCTGAGCATTTCGCAAAGTGGAGGGGTAAGTGAAATAGTCACATTAAAATCTCTCCCCTCATCCAAAAGTTTCTCAAAATTCATCAGAAGCGGAGCGTAACATTCCGTAATAGCCTCATACAGCCAATGTTCTTCCAAAAAATAGTCGTATTCAGGATGTTTAACAAAAGGCAAATGAGAATGTAATACCAACATCCAATATGTTTTCATTTTTCCCCTCTAAACTTTTTTGAAGAAATTATATTGTTTAATAATCCCTTCGCAATCAGGTTGCTATCTAACCCTTTTGCATCCCCGCCAAGGGAGATATTGATTATTTTGGTAATATTATCTTTGACTAACATAAACAAATCCCCCTCTTCTACCGAAATAGTGTCTGAAGGGATTATTGTTTCGTTGCTGACAGCAATGGCATAAAACTCATCTTCGTTAAGCACGCCTATCTCAGCCCAAACCTTTTTATTCACAATAAACTCACTTGAAAAGTAATAACTTCCGAAATCTGCGACATCTTTAATAATGTATTCTCCGCCATCATAAATCAGCTTAATACAAAGCTTTGGCTCTTTTATCCCAAACTCATATGAAAAATTTTTTAAAGATTGTTCCGTAACTTCCCAAAAGATATGAACCGATATAGGATTTATAGGCAAAACATATACATAATCAAAACCATACTTTTCAGGGATAACATACTCCTGCTGTTTGGTTTTAGGCGCCACAAATTCTTTTTTTTCACTTACATCTTTAGTCTCATATCCCACTTGATAAAAATGTATGCCATCAACCGGTGCAGACCTTTGTAGCAGCTCATCAGCTTTATAAAAATTAGCTATGGCACTAACAAGCTGACTTTTGGTCATCCTCCCTCGCCCCTTTATACCAAGCTCTTTTGCTTTGGCATAAAGCTCTTTCTTGCTAAACTGTTCAAACTTCACAGCGCCCTCCTATTTATATAAAACATTTTCATACATTCTAACATATTCCTTGGCAGTATTCACCCAAGAATAATCTTTTTTCATATTGTTCAAAATCAGCTTATCAAATAATGCCGAATTGTAAGCATCAATTGCTCTCCATATTGCCTCAATGAGCTTTTCTGAAGAGTAATTTTCAAAAACAATACCGTGTCCACCCTCAAAATATAAATCCTTTACAGTATCTTTCAACCCCCCTGTTTTTCTAACAATAGGGACACTACCGTATCTCATTGCAATTAACTGAGATATTCCGCACGGCTCAAATTTTGAAGGCATCAAATAAAAATCTCCCCCGGCATACATCTGTCTGCTCAAGGCTTCTTTGTATCCAAAAAATATCTTTACATTTTTACGCTTATCAAGTAATGCAAGCTTCTGTTTTACACTGCTATCCCCATCTCCAAGCAAAATAAAATTAGCCTCATCAGTAAATACCTTTAAAGCATCAATAAGAATTGAAATCCCTTTTTGCTCCGTAAACCTTGAGACAAATACAAAAAGCGGCAAATTTTCGACCATTTCACATCTTTTGCAAAGCTCTATTTTATTGTAAATTTTATCTTTGTAACTTCTCTTATTATACTTTTTAACAATAAAAGGGTCTGTATTAGGATTCCAAATCTTATAATCAAGTCCGTTTAAAATCCCTGCAAACTTAAAAGAGCATTTTTTTAAAACCCCTTCAAGGCCAAAACCGTATTCAGGAGTCATAACCTCTTGAGAGTATGTTGGACTTACGGTAGTCACAAAATCAGACATCAAAATGCCTGCCTTTAAAAAGTTTGCCAACCCGTAAAATTCAAGCCCTTCAAACCCACACAGCCAAGGGTCTATCTTTAATTTTAAAACATCTTCAATTTTAAATAGTCCTTGAAATGCAAGGTTGTGGATTGTCAAAACTATATTTGCTTCAACATCTTGATATTCAGTCTTCAAAAGTGCAGGGGTAAGTGCAGTTTGCCAATCATGACAGTGAATTATATCAGCGCCATCTATAATATATTTTACAACGTTAAGTGCTGCTTTGGAAAAACCTCCAAAAATCAAAAAGTTATCGGGATAATCCTTCCCGTCTTCGCCATAATATCCTCCTCTTTCAAACAAAAATATGTTTGACAAAAAGATAAAAGTGACCCCATTCATCTTTATTTTAAAAATCCCAAACTCAAAAACACCAAGCTCTGTATCCACCCAGGTCTTCTTCCCGGTATATTTTATTTTGTCAAACTTTTCCAAAATACCTTTATACAAAGGGGTAATGACATAAATATCATGTTTGAGATTTTTTTGAGAGACCGGCAAAGAATATGCAACATCCGCAAGACCACCCGTCTTTGAAAACGGATAAACCTCACTTGCTATATGCACAATTTTCATATCTCACCTTTTAATATTTTAGCTCCCTTTTCAGGAGGAACAGGGTTGACATGAAGACCATAACCGCACTCCAGCCCTCCGTATTTGTTAATTCGCGGGATTATCCTTATGTGATAATGATAAAAAAGATTAATGTATTTAAATTTATCAGCCGTTGGACCATCAAGATTTAAGGGGGATGTGTAAAGTATGATGTTTAATGGTATATCTCCCAAAGCGTTATGATATATTTCAAATATATTTTTAAACAGCCCGGCAAGGTCATAATTCTCTTCTTTTGTAATGCCAAAAAAATCATGTCCATGTTTTAGCGGATATATGTCAAGCTGAAAAGGATACCTTGAAGCATAGGGGATAAAAGCACTAAAAAATTTTGTCGTAACAATTTCCCTTTCTGAAAATCTTTCAAATTTCAAAACATCGCAAAAAATACATCTGTTTTTCTCTTCATAAAAATCTTTTCCCCTCTCAAGCTCTTCCGTAATTCTGTGCGGTATTACAGGCATCCCCACTATTTGGGAGTGAGGGTGCTTCATTGTGGCACCCGCAAGAAAACCGTAATTTTTGAAAAAGGATATGAATTTAATCCTGATATCGTTTTGAAGATCCAACCCCCTTAACTTTACAGTTTCAAAGAGATCTATCCAATTCTGCACGGTATATTCATTAAGAGCCAATGTGTGCCGCATATTCTCTATTATCACTTCGTGTGCACCGACTGTTGAATGATAATCATAAGGACCTACGGAAAAAGATTCAGGCACTTTTTCAACGGTAAACACGGGGTATTTATTTGGGATAACCTTCAAAATAGGTTCATCTGAATACTTCTGTCTGTCTTCTATCTTATAAATAACATTCCCTATCTGAGATTCATTACCGGGACAAAAAGGGCAATCTGATTGTTCAAAAGGGTCGTTGTCTTTTTCTTGAATAAAATAATCTCCTCTTTCCCCTCTGTCCGGAGAAACCAATACCCATTCGCCGCTTAAAGGATTATATCTCATATCGGTCAAATCTTCCCCCCTTCAAAAGACATCTCACCTTTAAATTTTACCTTTTTTTCAACTTTAAAAATAAAATTCAAGCTCAGTCCCTGCAACGTCAAATCCACACCCGATTCCGATTGAGATACCGTTTCTACATTATACCCTATTGCAGCAACCGGAATATTTTTATTAAATTTTATCATTATGGTAAGCTCAGGGCTTTTGGATGCGATTACATAATTATCTTTACCGTCAAACGCACCTTCAAACGATTTGCCGTCCAATGTGACTTGGATGTTGTCAAAAAAGTGGAAATTAAGTTCAAGCATATAAAATATATTCTCATGCTCTGTCTTGATGTCGTATTCAAACGCCAATCCATTCTCCAAAGCCTTAAACGACTTCGCTAAAGTTGTGCCATATTTTTGACCGTTTTTATACACTCCACCGTTTCTTATAAATTTTACTTTATTCTCAGAGATTTCATATTCAAACGGTTGATTGACAAAATCCCCTAATTCGGCAAACTCACATCTTTTTATTTCATTAAAATTGTAGCCCTCCATGAAATGGTCAACAAATGAATGTCTGTTGTACCAATCAAATGCAATTTTGACCTTTACTTCATCTGACAATTCGACACTCATTTCGTGAATAGTGCTAATACCTGTATCTTCAACCGTTCCTTTTCTATTTTCCAAAAGCTGCTTATGATAACCCTCAAACCTCCTGCTCATCGTGTTTTGAAGATTTAACCCATAATTTTTAAGGTCTAAAGAAACTAACCCGGCACCCACTCCCGTATTGAAGATATATTTTACCCCTTTTGTATTGGCTACGACTTGACTATAACCGTCCATAAATATGTCTTCTTCGTAAATCTTATCTATATGAGATTTATTAAAGTCAACTATCGCTTCTGCCTCAATAATATACTTATAAGCGTTGTCTCTCAAATTTGGCAGATAAATCCCTCCGAAGATGCCGTGCCACAACACGTCGTTGCATTGTGCCCTATAAATCAAATCCGTCAATCTTTCATTATTGTAAACATTTTCTTTGGAAAGTTTTAATGTCCGCTTGTGAATATGGTTACATTCAGGATATTTAACCAGAAAATTTTTCCATATAGCGCCTTTGACAAATGTTTGCATGCTACCTTTGTAATCAGTTGTCTTCAGGAAATTTTCAAGATTTTTAAGCTCTATAAATTTATCGGCAAACAGTGACCATTCCCCCATCTCCATATAAGATGTCAAAGGGAGATATGCAAAACCGTTAGGTTTATTTCTTTTAACAAACTCTTCATAAAGTTCAAATTTATGCTCTGCACCTGAAAAAAGTGACATAAACCTGTCAAACCACCCTTTTTCATAAACCCACTCATATGTCTTAGGCCATACTCCGAATTTTTCACCGTCATCAAACAATATACCGCAATAACCACCCTTATTTTCCACGTCATTAAGGTATTCCAATATTACTTCCGGCTCTTTAAAAGGGACAAAGTATCTTAATTGTTGATTTATCGGAAAGAGTTTCATTAAATATCCATCCTGTTCAGTATGAAAATATCCATTCAAGCTATCTTTATGAAATCCTATTGACAAAAAATGGTAATCATCCACCAAAATATATTCGACACCGCATTCGGCTATATCAGGAATAATGGAAGGGTCCCATACCCGCTCAGTCAACCATAGCCCTTTGGGACTTTGACCAAAATAATCTTTTATAAACGTTGAAAGTTTTGTTATCTGCCCGATTCTGTCTTTTTTAGGGATAGCCGAAAGTACCGGCTCATAAAAACCACCCGTAAAAAATTCGATTCTCCCCTCACCTGCAAGCTTTTTCATAAAATCAAAAGTTTCCGGCGAATTGATTCTTATGTAGTCCAAAAGCCAACCGCTAAAATGTACCGAAAATTTAAACCATTTGTGTGAAAAAATATTTTCAAAAAACGGTTTGTAACTTTTTTCTATTATCTCATCAACAACATTTTTAAAGTTATCCACAGGTTGATGGCAGTGGATACCAAATAACACAGGTATTCCCATAATTACCTCATACTAACCAGTCTGCTGAATCAAGACTGTCTAATTTTATTTCGAGCGGATTATACACAGGCGCCCTATCCAAAATAGCACCACCTTTGACAATACAAAATGTAATGCTTACCCTTTTAGTTTCAAATAAAGTTAATGCAATAGACCCTTCAAGAACCTCTTCATAAACAATTTCAAACAAATCATCTGAAATACTTGATTCTATTTTACCATTTTTAAAATAATATTTAATAACATGCTCAAATGGGGATAAAATTTTGAGCTCAACATAAGTGTCATCTTCATTGACCTTTTCTTTGTCAAGCTCAAGACAAAAGTAAAAATTCCTCTCATCAAAACCCCACACAAGTGAGGTTAATATACTTTCCCCTACATTCATGGATGACATATCGTATTTTAAATTAACACGACTTGCGCCAAGATACTCAAAGTAGCTGTCAATTTTACCATTTACTTCAGGATGTATATAGTTTTTCGGCTTTGATATGCTTTGGATTGCTTTACCATTTTTCTTTATTGGCTCATACAAAAATCCGGGCACATTTTCATTTAACACCCTATAAGCATTAATCAAATTGCTCCTGAAAAGATAATCAAATGTTCCAGCTTGCACAGTGTAGTGATCATCACCATACCACCAAAACCAATCACTCCCTTCTGCTATATGTAAAAACTTTTCTGCCTCTTCAATATTGTCATCCCCCTTTAATTTAATTAAATCTTTTTTCACTTCATACAAATATTCCCATGCTTTATTTTTTTCAGGATGCCCCACCCATGTAGTAAAGTCACCGTAAATCCAAGAACCGGCAACAATCTTTTTTAATTTTACCCCATCCGCTTTTAACATCTCTTTAGGGGTAACTGTTTGTATAAAATCAAGCTTCATCAACCTTTCATAAAGTGCCGAAAAGAAATCAAACGCATTATTTTTGTAAAATTCCCACGCATTTTCACCATCCAATATTACGGAAACTATAGGGTCAAAATCACATATTTCATAAATATGCTGCAATTTTTTTATAAAATCGCATGCAGCCTCAACAGGCTCCATATTTGCATAAGTAAACCCTATTAAATCACTTAAGTACTTATCCCTAAAAAACACAGAAATCTTCTCATCCCCAAAAATGTACCTCTTATAAAGTCTCTTTCTGTTGTCACTCCTTTTCAAATCTATTCCGAGGGAATTACCAAGCACATCTTCGTCCGTGGCACACCATTTAAACTTATCAGAAAAAATTGTAACTGTTTCATCACTGACAGAGCCTTCCGCAGGCCAAACACCGGTAGGATTTACCCCGAAAATTCTTTCAAACTCTTTAACCCCTTCATTAAGGTGCCATTTAGCATCCTCATCAAGTCGCAGATTTTCCAGAGGTAATTTAATATCTTTTTTTGATTCATATGCACAATTCATATCTAACAAGAGGGGGAAGATAGGATGATAATAAGGGGTGACACTTAATTCAATTCGCCCCATATCCGAAAGTTTTTTATAATACTCAAAAATATAAGAAATTTTACCAAAAAGAATCTTTAAAAGAGACCTCTTATCATCCTCAGTAAAGTTCATGTCCTTTACAATTAATGACTTTATAAATGATGACTCACTTCTAATAAAGGCGCCTGTCCAAGCTATAAGAAAATGTACCTCCAAATCCAAAATCTCCTGACTATTGAAAATGAAAAGCTTATTCTCAGATTTTTCACTGCCGGAATATCTGTCATAAAGCTCTTTGTATCTGACAGAAGATGAAATCATATTTTTTAAATTTGCCATAAAAAGGGATGGGACAAGAAATTCTATCTCTTTATCTTCGAGAGTTTTGACATCTTTCTTAATTAATTTGATAAGTCTGTCATTTACATCTTCACTCTTGTAATCTTCTAATTGAATAAGCAGTGAAGGGACAAAATTGAATGTCCCCTTAATATCATAAAGTTCATAATATCGAGGCATTTCCAAATAATCTTTTATACCGTGCAAAAAAACCCAAGGGAGCAAATACTCGCCCGTTGATGCCTCTTTGTAATATGGCTGATGCATATGCCATATAAATTGAAGATAAAGTTTTTTCATTCTTCCACTAACCAAGTATTTATCTTTTCAATATATTCCTTCAACAATTCCTCTTTTCTCTCTTCACTCTTTGCTTCAACATAAAGATGAACATCTGCGGCAAATTGGTCGGGTATCATAAGTACCCACGAATCTCTGAATTTTATTTTGACCCCGTCAATATAAGAAGCATCTTTATCCATTGCATCTTCACTCATCTTCCTCATAATGTAGCCTTTCTTACTTAACGGACAACTAATTATATTATGTGCATAGTGATACTCAGGTATATCTTTTTCTATTTCACTCAATGATGTTCCGGTCTTTGCAAGCAGCTCGAGAAGTTTCAAAGCATTAAAAGCGGCATCAGGGCAGATGGCATATTTCGGGAAGCTCATAAAGAGATTATCCCAACCTATAAAATCAAACTCTTTGAGAAAATCATATTTTAGCCCGCTCGATTTACCTCTAACGATATCGATATTTTCAAACTCGTTATCCAAAACAGTTGGCATCATTATCGGCAAATATACTTTTAATCTCTTTTCGGTAGACATGCTTAACAGTTTTAAAATAACTATTACAGCCTTGTCGTGCGAAAGTGCAAGACCGTTATCAGCAAAAATATGCAATCTTTCTCCATTTTGATAAATTATAAAACCCAAATCTGCCTTTAAAGTCTTTATGATTTTTGAAACCTGACTCATAGAGTCATGAATCCCTTGAAAGCTCCTTGATAACTTTTTTTCATCAAAATAAGCGTTTAATACTACAGTCTCAATATCTGCACCTGTCATAATGGAAGGGATAATGGTAGAGCCTGTGCCATTGAAAAGGTCCATTACTATCTTAAAATTTCCCCTTTTTATGCAATCAAGGTCAAGATTATTGTAAATATTAGCAATATATTCATCACTCTTTGGAGGTAGATCAATCAACTTACCGATATCTTCGTGAGTAGCTCTTCTGAAATTTTCACGAAAAAATATCCGCTCAATATTTTTCTCCATATTTGAATCGATTGGCATTCCGTCCCCATCGGAAAATGTTATCTCCGTATCCGTGGATGATATGTGAGATTGCCTGAAATATATGCACATCGAAGCTTTGAGATTTTTCATGTACCATTTTGCCATTGAAGGGGTAGCAAGTTTTAAGTCGTAAGTATTAACTCCTGTTGAAAGTATCCCACCCAAAAAAGACCTCTTTATCATTCTTGACGCACTGTGATAGTCTCTGCTTAAAATTACATAAGAATTTTTGGAAAGCGCACTGCCAACGGCAGCTCCTAATTTGGCTGCCATCTCAGGAGATAACTCTACATTTGTCCTTGCTGAAACCTTTCCGCCTTCAAATATTGATTTTTTCCACTTGTCCCCCCAAATAAGGTTGGAGCTTAGTATGGAGCCGCTCTCAATATGTTTGTTAGGCCAGACCATTATGTCCTTTTCAAAAGTTACATTATCCCCCACTTCGGTATGCTCTGCAATAATCCCGCCTCTTAATATATTTACATTTCTACCCAACATTACATCGTTGCATATGACACAATTGTTTATCACAGAGCCGTCATTTATCACAACATTATCCCAGATTACCGAATTTTCTATGACACAATTTTTACCTATTGTAACATTGCTACCTATACTGCTGTTTTTAACAATCCCTTTCGGGTCAATTTTAACATTTTTCCCCATAAAAACGATACCGCTTACACTTGACTCATCAAATGAACAATCCTCAAGACAGTAGACCTTTGCATGATTTAAATCATGGACAACCTGGCCTATATTAAGATTTAATGCACCTGAAAATATGTCTTGAAAAACTTCTCGGTAAGAAACTGGGTTACCTACATCACGCCAATAACCTTTTGCAGTAAATCCATAAAGATCGATATTCCTTGACATTAGAGCCGGAAAAAGGTCTTTTGAAAAATCAAATGGCTTGTCCTCAGGGATATATTTAAAAACTTCCGATTTGAATACATAAATCCCTGTGTTTATAGTATCACTAAATACTTCTCCCCAGCCGGGCTTTTCAAGAAATCTTAATATTTTGGCATTTTTATCCGTAATAACAACACCAAACTGCAAAGGATCTTCCACTTGAGTCAGGCAAATAGTGCCAAAAGCATCATTGAGCTTGTGAAATCCTGATATCTCATTCAAATCAAAATCGGTCACAAGATCTCCGCTAATGACTATAAAATCATCATTGCCAACAAGTTTTTCCGCCTTTTTGACCGCCCCGGCTGTGCCGTAATCACCGTCCGGCAAAATGTACTTGATATTTACTCCAAATTTTTCCCCTTTACCAAAATAACTTTTAATAACGTCAGGCTTATAATAAAGAAGAATAATTATTTCCGTTATTCCGACATCACGTAATTTTGTAACTATATATTCCATCATCGGTTTATTTAAAATTGGCAACATCGGCTTTGGTAAAGAAGTGGTAAGAGGCTGAATCCTCGTGCCAAACCCGCCGGCCATAACTATCGCTTTCATAATATCCCCCTTTTAAGCCCAAATAAGTAAGTTATTCTCAAATCTATTTTTTATAAATTTATGCTTTGGCAAAATACAGAATGTTGCCTTAAATTTTCCCGGGCACTCAAGTGTAACATCAGCTTCATATACGGAAAAGTTATTTTCCATTTTAGAAAAGGTTAAAGGGATAATACGATATGCTTCCCCTTTGTCACATTCCCTTTTAATAAAACACAACACTTCAATATCAGACTGCACCAAACCGTTTATATCAACCTTCAAAATAGGTTTTATATTTTCCCCAACCATAAGTTCATCATATTCAAAATAACCTTCACCCACTTGCACGGAGTGCCACATACTGCTAATTTTTCTTCTCCAATCAACAAACTCCCTCAGCTCTTTGAAATCATTGGCGGACATCTCAAAATACATATTGTTTAGTTCGTTATAAAATTTGTCAGTATATTCCATCACCATCCTCGTGGTGTTAAAAAATGAAGACACTGACTTTACCGAGCTTTTCATGACCTTTATCCACTCCCGCGGGATACCTGTTTTATCTCTATCGTAAAATAACGGTATTATTTCGTTTTCAAGCTTATCATAAATCTCTTCACTCTCCACAAAATCCTGATAATTCTCATCTGTATAATCTTCTCCAAACCCAATTGACCAGCCGTTTGTACCGTTATAACCTTCATCCCACCAACCGTCTAATATCGAAAAATTTATCCCTGCATTTGCAGCCACCTTCATTCCGCTTGTGCCGCTTGCCTCCATTGGACGTCTCGGGTTATTAAGCCATATATCCACACCTCTCACCAGATATTTTGCCATTTGTATATCGTAGTCCTCAAGGAAAATAACCTTATTTTTAAACTCTGACTGTCTTGTAATATGTTTTATCTGCTTTATTATCTCTTTCCCACCATTGTCCTTTGGGTGTGCTTTACCGGCGATTATTATTTGTACCGGCATTTTTGAGCTATTAAGTATTTTGGATAACCTTTCCAAATCTTTAAAAAGGAGATACCCTCTTTTGTATGTGGCAAATCTTCTCGCAAAGCCTATGGTTAAAGCATCCGAGCGCAAAGCTTCTTGAGCACTCAGCATCTCACTGTGTGAGCCACCTTTTTTCTTAACCTCTTTTTTCAGCCTTCTTCTAACATATTCAATAAGCCTTGATCGGAGTAAGTTTTTTGTCTCAAACAATTCAAGATCAGGGATATCATCAACGTTTTCCCATACTTCAAATTTATGTGGTTTCAGATGCCACTCTTCCCCCAGATATCTGTTATACAATCTTTTACATTCATCTGACACCCAAGTAGGCAGATGCACCCCGTTGGTGATATAATCTATCGGGATAAATTCTTGAGGAATATTCTGCCATAAATTTTTAAATATATTTTTGGATACTTCACCATGAAGCTTACTAACACCATTTCTATACACACTCCCTTTGGTAGCAAAAATTGCCAAAGAGAATGGCTCTGCTCTGTTATTAGGCTCATATCGTCCGAACCTAATAATTTCCTCTACCTTCAAAGGAGCCCCTGAATAGATACTCCCAAGATATCTAAATATCTCACCCTCGCTAAAAACATCAAACCCTGCAGGCACAGGTGTATGCGTAGTAAAAATGGTAGTTTTTTTAACAAATTCAAAAGCCTCATCAAAGCTAAGATTATTTAATAGCATTAATTGGTTTATCCTTTCGCATATAGCAAAAGCAGGGTGACCTTCATTTAAATGAAAAACTGTGGGCTTAATACCCAATTTTTCCAGCGCCTTTACACCACCGATTCCGAGTAAAATCTCTTGTTTTATCCGCATTCCAAAATCACCATCGTAAAGCTTACCTGTTATTTTTCTTATACTTTCACTATTCTCTGGGATATCCGTATCAAGCAGGATAAATCTCACCATACCGAGATGTATATGCCAAATCTTTGCCTTTATAACCCCTTCTGGAGAGTTTATTTCAATATAATTTTTATTCCCGTTTTCATCGGATGACTCAAGTATAGGCATCATAGAAAAATCATTATTAGGATAGTCTTCAAGCTGCCAACCGTCACTATTTAAATACTGGTGGAAATAGCCGTTTTTATATAATAGCCCGACAGCTACAAAAGGTAGACCGATATCGCTTGCTGATTTGCAGTGGTCTCCTGACAATATCCCAAGCCCGCCCGCATAAGTTTGTATAGATTCATGTAAACCATATTCCATTGAAAAATAAGCTACAAGCATCTTATCCTTATTTGGGATGTCATCTCTTATTTCAAACCACTTTGGAGTCTGGATATACTCCATATACAAATCCCATACGCTTTCAAGCCTTGATAAAAATACCGGGTCGCTTGCAATCTCATTAATCCGCTTTTGGTCAAGGGAAGCAAGGACTGCAATCGGGTTATGGACACTCTCTTCCCAAAGGTCGGGATTTATCATTTTAAACAAATCTTTGGCAGGATTGTTATACGTCCACCAAAGGTTATAGGCCAAAGATTCAAGTTTCTTTAATTTATCAGGGAAATTTATCCCTACGTAAAATTCTCTGAAGTTCATTTTACATCCCCCTTTTTTTATATTATACCTGTTATACATATTATACACAATCTCTTTGAATAAAAAAAGTTCACACCAATTGAAACAAATAATTTTTCTATCATACTCCATTTTTTGCTTGATTTATTTATTTTTTTTATTATTCTCCGCTAAATCATATATGGGAGGTCATTATGACCGAATTATCCATCGAAGGTTATCACCTAAGACCCTTTACAATCGAAACAAAAAGTTTAATGGAATCATATCTTAAGTATATTACTTCCGACGTAGATGTAAGTGACTACTCTTTTGCGGCAAATTTTATTTGGCTGTCAGGGACTTCAGGCTTTTATACTATTGTTAATGATACTTTCTGTCTGTTCAATCTTGCAGGCGGAGAGCTGAGCATGCTCTTACCCCCAATAGGAAAAGTTGAAAATGTTAATGATGCGATGATGATATGCTTTGATATAATGAACAAAAACAACTCTTCAATTACTTCATCGAAAATAGAATATGTAAGCTCATATTTCGTTCAATCTTTTATTGAATATTCTGAGGATGCCGACATATTCCAGGCACTCGACAGCTACATCATCGAAAAGAAAAATATAGATTACGTCTACCTTGCAGATGACCTCATAAATTTAAGAGGGAACTCATATGCCACTAAGCGAAATGAAATAAATAAATTTAAAAAGAATTATCCAAATATATCCATCGAAATGCTTAACCCTGAAGCCCACTACAACGGAATACTTGAACTAACCAATAACTGGGTGGTAAACAGGATGAAATATCTTCCCAATGTAGATATGGACACATTCATAGATGGGATAAACTGGGAAAGATCTGCAATAAAGAGAACGCTACATTACTTTGATAAACTTGAGATATTAGGGATTGTATTGAAATTCGACGAAAAAATTGTAGGATTTACTGTTGGGGAGAAGCTAAACGAAAAAACTGCAAGTGTTATAATTGAAAAAACGGATTTCTTTACTCTTGGGGCTGCACAATATATATTTTGGGAATTTTCCAAAATTTTAAGAGATACTTATAATATTACTTTCATAAACGTCGGAGATGATATGGGGCTTGAAAACCTGAAAAAGGTTAAAATGTCTTACAGACCACACACACTTTTGCCAAAATATACAATTTATCAAAAAATATGATTATACGAAAAGCAAAAAAGGAAGATCTCAAAACTATTGCAGGTCTCGAAAAGATAATTTTTGATAAAAGCAACTTCCCCATGTCAATCAGAAACTTACAATACCACTTAAGAGTAAATAACATGATAGCCGTTGCGGAAATTGACAACACAATCGCCGGCTACTGCGTAGTCTTTTTAAGAAAAAAATATGCTAGAATTTACAGTATCGCGACAAACCCTGACTTTAGAGGGAAAAAGGTTGCATCAACCCTTTTAGAGCATATTTTGTCACAAACTTGCGGACTTAATTATATAAGCCTTGAAGTTAGAAAAGATAATATTCCAGCTATAGCACTTTACGAAAAATACGGATTTAAAACAGTAAAAGAGATCCCATGCTATTATGGCGACGGATGCAGCGCCCTTAAAATGAAGAAAGCTTTACATAAACTTTGATCTGAAGATAAAAAATACCGCACCTAAAATACAAATTCCGGCATACAGATAATCCATTGTAAGCTTTTCTTTCATGTAAAGCACCGAAAAAGGGATAAAAACAGATAAAGTTATTACTTCCTGAATAATTTTAAGCTGGCCTAAGCTGAGTGCCTTATGCCCAATTCTATTTGCCGGCACTTGTAAAATATATTCAAAAAAAGCTATCCCCCAACTCGCCAAAATAGCAATAATAAGAGGCTTTGAGCCTAATGTCTTCAGATGACCATACCATGCAAAAGTCATAAAAATATTGCTTAATACAAGCAACATAACTGTAGCAATTATATTCATTTACTTTTCTCCACCTCTTGAAACGTTTCTTCAAGATGCTCATTAGTACTAAACATAATAAATTTCAACTGATTTTTTGTATTAAAAAGAAATTATTCATTTCAATTATTTTCTATTGTAAAAGAAAGTCCGGTATATTAAAAGATTTGTCAGCGGAGGAAGTTATGAAAAAAATTACATTTTTAATTATATTATTTTCTATTTTCGCAGTCTATTTTTTATCCGGTTATAAAAGATACGAAGTTTACAAAAAATGGGAGGAAAATCGCTCTCTCTATTTTGTAGACAATATCACTGCTATGACTACACTTGATGCTTACTACTGGCTGAAAATGGCAAAAGATTACGATAATGGCAAACTGGGAAAAGATTATATCAATCCTCTTAAAGAATATCCTGACATGACTTGTTATAATAAAAGTCCTAACATGCTCGTGTGGATGATAAGTTTTACGCATAGAATTACCGGATTAGATTATTACAAATCCGGGCTGCTGCTAATCCCTTTTCTTGCAGGGCTATTTTGTATCCCGCTATTTTTCTACTTTTTTCGTCTTGACTACGGTGAATCAGCCGTATTAGGCGGACTGTTGGGAAGTTTCAGCTACGCTTATTACGTAAGGAGCACAATGGGAAGAGTTGACACCGACCTTTTAAATATATTCTTCCCGATACTTATCTCTTTATTTATCTTATTTCTTTCAAAAGAGAACAATAAAATAAAAAATTATATACATTCGGCATTGGCTGGAATCTCAATGACAGGGTTTGTATGGTGGTATCAGAAACCCGGGTTTATATTTGTCTACTTGGTATTTTTGACGCTCTATCTATTTTTCCAAAAGTTTAAACTAAAAGATTTGCTGATACTCTCCGCTCTGTTTTTACTTTTTTCAAACCCACTATACGTTGTAAACAGTATAGCTCAGTTAATTGGGTTCTTTAATGCTTATTTTTTCCCACAACCCTCAGGACAAATTTCTTGGCCTGATATTATGCAAACAATCACTGAAAGTCAAAAGAGAGGGGTAATACAGACGCTTAAAATGATTCACGAGATTTGGGGATTTGTCATAGTAGGATTTGCTGGCTTAGCCTACCTATACCTTAAAAACTTTGTAAAAATGCTCCCAATTACACCTGTCATTATTTTGGGTATGTTGTCCCTTGTAGGCTCAAACAGGTTTGCAATGTTTTTAGTCCCATTTGTAGGTGTTGGCATAGGCGTAATAATTATGGAGATTATCAAACATGTTGAAAAGCTATTAAAATTCAAGCAAATTGTAACAAGCATAGTCAGTATCTCTTTGATGTTTATCTTGTTCTTTGCCACTGCCAATTATACTGCATATTCTTATGTAATAAGGCCTTCAATTGCACCAGACATTACCAAAAGTTTTATTGAGCTAAAACAACAACTCCCTAAAAATTCTGCTGTTTTCACTTGGTGGGATTACGGATATGCATTAATGGACATCCCTGAGTTTGCCACCTATCATGATGGGGGAGCCCATGGTGGACTCAGAACTACACTTGTAGCACGAGGTTTTACGGAAACAAACCAAAAAAATCTGTATAAAGTGTTAGCTTATCTTGAAAATTACGGTTTTGATTATTTAAATGAGGCAATCGTGAAAGATAATATTAGTGCCGAAGATATGCTGAAGGAAATTTACGGTTACAATGATGGTTTTAAAGGTGAGAATGTTTACATCCTTTACACAAGGGATATGATAGGTAAATTTGGTGCCATCTCTTTTTTCGGAAATTGGGACTTTAAAGAGAAAAAGGCATATCCGACACCTTATAATGAACTCAGTTGTTCCAAAATTGAAAACAATACCCTTTACTGTACAGGCATAACTATCAATCTAAGTTCAGGAATTGCAACAGCCGGTGGGAACAACTTTTTCTTGCGAAGAATAGTTTTTGTCAATAACGGTAAAATTGTTAATAAATCGGAGATAAAAGAGGCAGGTAATACCCTGCAGCTACTTATGAGAAACAATAATATATTTTCCATACAGCTAATACCTGAAATCCTTTACCAATCAAATTTTAATCAGCAGTATATACTTGGGAACTATGACAAAGATCTGTATGAAGAAGTTTACAACAACTTTCCTACGGCAAGAGTCTTTAAGGTATTAAAAAGATAAATATAAAGTCCCTTGGGTTTACCACCCGGAGGGACTTTTTTTATCCCTTAAAATTCTCCTTTTTGTGCATCTTTCTGTTTGAGCATTACCTTGTTATACGTAGAGATAATGTCTCTTCTGGTGATAATTCCGAGCAGTTTTAAATTTTCCTCTGAATCGACTACAGGCAGAAGCTCGGTATTCTTGAAGCCTATTTTCTCTATGGCATCAGCAAGGCTATTGTCAGGAAAAACAACATCCGGATGAGTATCGCAAATCTCTTTAGCCACGACAATATCTTCAAGCCCCTCCTCAAATACAAACTCCCTTATCTCTTCAAATTTTAAAACTCCGATAAGTTTATAGTGCTCATCCACCACAGGGAAACTGTTATGTTTTGTGGTAGGAATAAAGTGCACTATATCCATAAACTTCATATCTTCTCGAATCACAATCGGATCTTTTCTCATAATGTCTTTAATTTTTAAATCTTGAAGTACTCTGATAAAAAACTCGCCTTTGTGAATAGGTGAATCGCTCCTTGAATCAACTTGACTTTTATATATGCTTACTTTCCTAAGGAGTAAAAAAGACATAGAGCTTACCCACATAGCCGGCACAAGGAGATGGTAATTCCCTGTCATTTCACTTACCATAATTATTGTTGACAAGGGGGTACTTGCTATACCTGAAAAAAAGCCGGCCATCCCCACTACGACATATGCTCCCGGATCTGAAGCTGCAAAAGGGATAAGCTTATTTAGCAAAAGCCCTACAAAGCCTCCGACAGATGCGCCAATTACCATTGACGGCCCAAAAATCCCCGCACTACCGCCACTCCCGATACTAAAGGACGTAGCCAGGATTTTTGCAAATATCAATATAAAAACAAACCAGATGCTAAGTTCACCCAACATTGCAAGTTCTATTTGTGAATATCCCCCGGACAATGCCTGAGGTATAAAAAAACCTATGATTCCTGTTAAAAATCCACCTATTACCGGCTTAAAATATCTATTTATCTTCCACTCTTTAAAGAAATTATGGGTTGAATAAAATATTTTGACATAGATATAACCAAATAGCGCACAGGCAAATCCCAAAATTGAATAGCCTATTAGTTCAAGCGGGTTAGCAAATCTAAAGTTAGGGGTTGCAAAAAGGGGCTCCCAACCATACATACTACAAAACACGGAATATGCGATAATTGATGTGATTGTGGAGGGGAGCAAAATCTCATATTCCATATCTGAGCTTGAATACAACACCTCGGCTGCAAATATTGCCCCTGCAAGTGGTGAACGGAAAATAGCTCCCACGCCTGCTCCCATCCCCGCAGCTGTCAAAATCCTCTTTTCCCTGTCAGTAAGGTGTAAAAAGTTACCCAAAAAGGATGCAAACCCTGCACCTATTTGCGCAATCGGGCCCTCTCTACCTCCCGAACCCCCTGTCCCGATAGTTATTGCACTGGCTATTGTTTTGACAATGGGCACCTGCCATCTTATAAAACCATTTTTATTATGTATAGCCTCGATCGCCCCGTCGGTCCCATGCCCTTCCGCCTCAGGTGCAAATTTATACACCAAGAAGCCACTTATAAGCCCACCAAACGCAGGCATGATAAATAGCATCCATCTCTTAAATTCAGTTGTGGCATGGCCAAACAGAGAAGGCTCACCGGCGGTCTCTTCTATTCTCAAACCAACAATATAGTCCATAAAGATGTATGAACAACCTTGAAGAAGAGTAAAAAATATAATAGCACCAATACCTGCCACCAATCCTACAATGGTGCCAAGTACAAACCATCTGCCTACAACCGGCAAATTAACCCTTTTAAATACCTTGTTCATCAATAATTTCCTTTTTCAACTGACCACGTATAGTAAAAAAGTTTTTGTATGTCAAAAATATTATCGCAATAGAAGAAAAACTTAAAGAGGAAACTATACAAATCATTATGGCAATTTGATATTTAATAGAAATAATAGGGTCTGTCCCGGAAAGTATCTGCCCTGTCATAAGTCCAGGTAAAAATACAACACCTATGCCGCTCATATTTGTAATGATAGGCAAGCTTGCTGCCCTGATTGATTTGAAAATTTCATCCGATACAGATTCAAAAGGTGTCGCTCCGACACTAATAAGTGTCTCTATTTTTAAAATGTTTGTCTTTATCTCACTAACCAGCCTCTCTATACTCAATGCGCAGGCATTCATAGAATTGCCCAACACCATCCCAGCAATAGGTATAAAGTATCTCGCATCATACCACGGAGAAGTTTTCGCTATAAACAGTAGAAAGAATATGGTAAGCAAAAGTCCTATTAAAAATATCGGGAAAAATACTATTGCAAACTGGTGCTTAATTTTAAAATTTACCTTGCTTACGATAGTATACGTGGCAAATGACGACATAAAAAGATAAATAATAATTATAATTATAAGACTGTTTACTGCAAATATGTATTTAAGCACATAACCAACTATAATAAGTTGGACACTCATCCTGGTTAGTGCCTTTAGAAAGTTTTTTTCATTTCCGGACTTTATTTTTTTTAAAATCAAAAACAAAATAAAAGCCAAGAAGTATACAACAATCATAGACATTAACGATATATCAACAATCTCAGCCTTCATTCTTATCCCTTATAATCTCTAATATAAAGTCATCGTCTATATCGTCTTCAAAAAGTTTGACACCCGCTTTGTCCATAAAGATTTTCACATCGGAATTCTTGATAATCTTTACGGAGTGAGAAACAATGATTATCCCTCTACTCTGATTTTGCTCATTAAGAAAATCAAAAATCACCCCTTCACTATACACATCAAGAGCAGATGTTGGCTCATCAAGTAAAATATATTTCGGATTTAGTAAAATAGAGCGAATTAATGCTATACGCTGTCTCTCACCACCGGAGAGTTGGTTAACATTCTTGTCTAATATCTTTTTAGACAGTTTTAACTTTTGAATAAGTTCGGAAATATAGTCAAAGTTTATCTCAAGATTTTTATGAATCTTTAACTTTTTCAAATCTTCAAAACTGTCTCTTACTACTTTTCCCGTAAGATAAGGCTCCTGCGGCAGATAATTTATTAATGCTCGATGTTTTTGTGGGCTTAATTGCTTTACATTCAATTCATCAAGAAAAATATCACCATTGTATTGAATATTGCCGCTTAAGGCTTTTATAAGCGTGGATTTACCTGCACCGCTTTTACCAAAAATCGTATATATTTTATCGGATTTAAAAGTTAAACTTATATCGCTAAATATATTCTCTACAGAAACAGACTGTAATTTAAGCTCAGATATCGTATTTTTCAAATATAAATATCCCTTTTTTATCTGTATAGCTAATCACCCTACCATTTTCAATACAAACAGCAAGCTCTTGTTTAATTTTTTCAGGCAGCGCGATAAATTTCGCCTCGATTTGTTTGACCTTTTCATCATCTGCATTAAGCCTCTTGGCCCAATCATAAAAGTTGTGCTTTCTCTTAATTTGCACATAATTTAAAAGTCTAAAATTATTGGCATAATTAATTACTTCCTTTACCGTGAGGCTTCTGATATGTGTGTTATCCCTAAAATATTCTATAGTATTCAAATATCCATCCTCTACATCAACTATGCTATCCACCAAAACTAAAATCCCTTTATCTTTAAGTATTCTGTGGGACTCAGAAAAAAATAGCTCTGGATTTTCAAAATGATGCATGGCAATTCTGCAGCTAACAAGATCAAACGTTTGATCTAAAAAAGGGATTTGCATTGCACTGGCACATACGGGAATTAGTCCAAATTCATTTCTTGCGGTATTTAGCATATTAATGCTCAAATCAATGCCAACCTTAAGATTACATTCAAACACTTTGCTGCAATGCCCCGCAGCGGTTGCAATATCGAGTATTAATTCGAACTTTTTATCTTTAAAGTAATTCTTTATAAATGACAAATCTGCACCGGAAGCATGGTCACTACTGTTTAAATAATTTAAACTTGCAAAATCAAAACCCTCTTTCACTCAACATTCTCCAAAAAGTTTTTTATCTCCTCGGTCTGAACATCAAATTCAAGCAAAAATGCATCATGCCCGTAATCCGACTCAATATTGACCCACTTTACATCCCTTTTATGTTTTTTAAGTATATTTACAATCTCTTCAGTTTGATATGTCGGAAATAGAAAGTCAGATGTGAAAGTGATAAAAAGAGATTTTGCATTAATTTTACTTACGGCTTCTTCATATGACCCAAAACCATAAGAAAGGTCAAATATATCCATCGCTTTTATTATATAAAGGTAGCTATTGGCATCAAATCTTTCAGTAAATTTGTAGCCATTGTATCTTAGGTAGTTTTCCACTTCAAAATATCCGTGAAAATCGTAAATACCTTCAAGAGTAGCATATCGTCTGCCAAATTTTTTATGAAAAGAAGTATCGCTCATAAATGTAATATGACCTGCCATTCTGGCTATGGCTAACCCATCTCTTGGAAAACTTTTTCCATAATAGTCACCACCCTGCCAATTAGGATCTTTAGTTATTGCATTTCTTCCGATTGTGTTGAAAGCTATCGCCATAGGTGTAATCCTGCCTGAGGTGGCAATAGGGATTATTGATTTTACTTTTTCAGGAAAGGTAACAGCCCACTCAAGAGCCTGCATCCCCCCCATTGAACCGCCTGCTACCGCAAGAAGCTTTTGTATGCCAAGAGTGTCTATAAGTTTTTTTTGAAGCTTAACCATATCTTTCACGGTAAAAACAGGGAATTTTAAACCATATGGTTTGCCGGTATACGGGTCGATAGAAGCAGGCCCTGTAGTTCCGCAACATGAACCCAAAAAGTTTTGGCAAATTACAAAGTATTTATCTGTGTCAAAAGCCTTACCCGGTCCAATCATTTCGTCCCACCATCCAGGCTTTTGGTCATCTACCGAATGGTAGCCTGCGGCATGAGCATCACCTGTCAAAGCATGGCAAATTAAAATTGCATTGCTTCTATCTTCATTTAACTGCCCATAAGTTTCATAGCAGATCGTAATAGGGGACAACACTCGCCCACTTTCAAAAAAGAAATCATCTTTAAATGTTTTGTATTGAGGTTTCACTATCCCTACTGATTTTTTCATCCATCCTCCTTACTTCATTCAAGGGGGTGCAAAGGGTCAAGAATATACTAAAAAAGGCCTCTAATCCTTATTCGGTAGAGGCCTGAATATTTATACTCAGCCCTCTTATCTACCCCTGCACTTCAGGGCGGGACTTAGCACCTGACGTTAAAAACCGGTTGCTGTGGCTTCAGCGGGCCCGTTCCCTCTGCCACTCTCGATAAGAGATAACTGTAAATAAATGGTATTATCATGATTGTCAATCTATTTTGTTTGTAAATGCACTAATTGATTTTTAATGTGAAATTAATTAATGGGTATTTGCGTGGATAAGCCAAGCAACAAAAAACCCGGCTCTTAGCCGGGCTTTATTAATAGTATTTATATTTTTCTTGAAGTTTTCTGACAAGCTTCTGCTGTTTACGACGAGCCTTAAGAATTTTCTTTCTTCTTACCTCAGTTGGCTTTTCGTAATAAGCATGCTTCTTGATCTCTCTAATAAGCCCTTCTCTCTCAACTTTTTTCTTGAGAAGTCTTATAGCGAAGTCAACATTATCGCCTTCAACTTTCACAACTGCGTTAGTAGCCAAACTAATCACCCCTTTTATTTTAGTATAACTTTGTTTAAAACTTCATCGATTGTTTCAACCAAATGGAAGCAGGTTGTCTTCTTAACATCTTCAGGTATTTCTGTCAAGTCCTTTTTATTTTGTAAAGGCAATATAATCTCTTTTATACCGTTTCTGTGGGCAGCCAAGACCTTTTCTTTAATCCCGCCTACAGGGAGCACTTTCCCTCTAAGAGTTAATTCCCCGGTCATTGCAAACTTTAGATTTACAAATTTTTCGGATAATGCTGAAATTATGGCTGTCGCCATAGTTATGCCTGCTGACGGTCCGTCTTTTGGCACAGCACCTTCAGGAACATGTAAATGTATATCATACTCTTTAAACATATAACCTGGTATGTTAAAAGATGAAGCTCTGCTTTTGGCTACTGAATAAGCAATCTGTGCGGATTCTTGCATCACATCTCCGATGTGCCCCGTGATAATAAGTTTACCGTTTCCTTCAAATACAGCTACTTCCGTCTGAAGAATCTCTCCGCCAAAAGGTGTCCAAGCAAGTCCTGTAGCAACCCCTACCCCTTTATCTTCATGGTATTCTTCCGTTCTAAACTTTTTCAATCCGAGAAATTTTTCGATGTTTCTACCGGTGATTTCTACTTTTGTAATCTTTTTGTCAGATACAATTTTTTTAGCGGCTTTTCTGATGGTTGATCCTATTTCCCTCTGTAAATTTCTTACCCCTGCTTCCTTAGTGTAGTGTCTGATTATGCTCATAATTGCACTATCAGTTATTTTAACCCTGTCGTCATCGAGCCCGTGCTCTTTTAGCTGCTTAGGAATAAGAAATTTCCTTGCAATATTGTATTTTTCTTTCTCGGTGTAACCTGAAATTCTTATTACCTCCATCCTGTCAAGCAAAGGATGAGGAATCGTCTCAAGGCTGTTAGCCGTTGTAATAAAGAATACTTTTGATAAATCAAATTCAACTTCCAAATAATGATCAACAAAGGTTGAATTCTGCTCGGGGTCAAGCGCTTCCAAAAGTGCGGATGCAGGGTCACCTCTAAAATCGACCCCTATTTTATCAATTTCATCAAGTAAAAAAACAGGATTCATGCTACCGGCTTTTTTCATTGATTGAATAATTTTGCCGGGCAATGAGCCTATGTAAGTCCTTCTATGACCTCTTATTTCTGCTTCATCCCTCACGCCGCCAAGGCTCACTCTGACAAAGTTCCTCCCCATCGACTCAGCTATGGACTTGGCAAGAGATGTCTTACCTACGCCGGGAGGCCCCACAAAACATAAAATGGGACCCTTGAGGCTATCTGAAAGTTGTTTCACTGCTAAAAATTCCAGTATCCTCTCCTTAGGTTTCTCAAGTCCGAAATGATCCCTTTCGAGTATCTTTTCCGCGTTGTTTATATCCAGCTTATCCTCGGTATATTCGTTCCAAGGCAGAGAAATAATCCAGTCAAGATAGTTCCGCACAACCGTTGCTTCGGAACTCATCGGCGGCATTGCTTTTAACTTTTTCAGCTCTTTAAGTGCCTTTTCCCTTGTCTGCTCATTAAGTTTTAAGGATTTGATCTTGTCTTCCATCTCCTGAAGATCCGCTTTCAAATCCTCATCACGTCCAAGCTCTTTATTAATTGCCTTTATCTGCTCGTTCAGATAATACTCCCTTTGAGCTTTGGTCATTTGAGCTTTGACTCTCTGTTTTATTCTCTCATCTATTTTGGAAATCTCAATTTCGGTTTCTATTATTTCAATAAGCTTTTCAATTTTGCCTTCAAGCTCATCAATCTCCAGCACCTCTTGCAGCTCGGTCACCTTCGTAGCCACATTGGAAGCAACCATATAAATAAGCTTTGTTAAATTGTTGACTTCTGAAATAGTTTCAAAAAGCTCCTTTGGCACCTTACCAAAACGTTTAATATATTCGGAAAATGTCTTTAAAAGGCTTTCCCTGAGTATCTCATTGATGCCATCATCTTTGATTACCTCTTCAAGCCTTTCCACAGTAACATAGTTACAATCAACATCTTCAGTAAATTCGATTATTTTAGCCCTATATAACCCTTCAACCAAAACTTTTACCGTTCCATCCGGAAGTTTTAGTGTTTGTAGTATTTCAGCTACAACGCCTACTTGATACACATCTTCCCTATTGGGATTCTCGCTGTCGGCCTTATTTTGTAGTGTTAAAAATATCTTTTTATCTGTATCATTAGCTATTTCAACCGCATTAAGGGATCTTTTGCGTCCAACAAAAATAGGGGTTATCATTGTCGGGAAAACTACAATATCTCTCAAAGGGATTAAAGCATACTGTTCCATATAAACTTTCTCCTTTTAACCTATTGATGCAAAGAGACAAAAAAAGGCGCCTAAAGCGCCTTCTTATGCTGATTCTTTTTCATTCTCAAATATTAGTATGGGTTTACCCTTCTTATTTACCGCATCTTCATTTATGACGCATTCCCTCAAACCTTTCATTGAAGGGATATCATACATAATATCTATCATTATATCTTCCATGATGGACCTGAGACCACGGGCTCCTGTCTTTCTTTCTATAGCTTTTTTAGCAACAGCCCTAAGAGCACTATCGGTAAAGCTAAGCTTTACATCATCAAACCTAAAAAATTCCTCATATTGTTTGACAATTGCATTTTTAGGCTCTTTTAAAATCTTAACAAGTGTTTCCTCTGTCAAATCATCAAGTACCGCAACCACAGGAAGCCTTCCAACAAACTCGGGGATAAGACCATATCTTATCAAATCTTCAGGTTGAAGATTTTTAGTGATTTCTGAAAACTTCATTTTGCTAACATTGACAGACTTGGAATTAAAACCGACTGCCTTTTTACCTAAACGATCTTTAATAACCATATCAAGCTTATCAAATGCACCGCCGCAGATAAAAAGTATATTGGTTGTGTCTACCTGTATGTATTCTTGATTAGGATGCTTACGTCCACCTTGAGGAGGAACATTTGCAACAGTCCCTTCAACAATTTTTAAAAGTGCCTGTTGAACCCCTTCTCCGCTCACATCCCTTGTAATGGAAGGGCTGTCAGTCTTTCTGGAAATTTTATCTATCTCATCGATAAAAATAATCCCTTTTTGTGCTCTTTCCACGTCATAATCGGCAGCCTGAAGAAGTTTTAAAACCACATTTTCAACATCCTCGCCTACATATCCCGCTTCTGTTAATGTTGTAGCATCCGCAATTGCAAATGGAACATTAAGTATCCTTGCAAGAGTCCTGGCAAGCAAAGTCTTACCTGTACCTGTCGGCCCAATCATCAAAATATTTGATTTTTCCAGCTCTACTTCTGTCTTCTTAGAAAATAATATTCTTTTATAATGATTGTAGACAGCAACACTCAACACCTTTTTAGCCTCATCCTGGCCTATAACATACCCATCAAGAAGTTTCTTTATCTCTTCAGGTTTTAAAAGTTTTATATCACCTGTATTGCTTGTTTCCAAAGCTTCTTCACTTAATATATCATTGCACAGTTCTACACACTCATCACAGATAAATACATCCGGTCCTGCAATAAGCTTTTTTACTTCATCCTGCTGCTTGCCACAAAAAGAGCAATACAACATTTCTTTTTTCTTACCCATATTCACCTCACAAACAAAAAAGGGACTTTTTCAAGTGCTCAAAATAAGTTATTCAAACTTATTTTCAACCCCTTTTTGTTATAACTTCATCTATAAGCCCGTATTCTTTAGCCTCAAGACTACTCATAAAAAAATCTCTGTCGCTATCATATTCAAGCTGCTCAACACTCTTACCCGTAGCCTCTGAGAGTATTTCATTTAGTATCATCTTAAGCCTTAGAATCTCCTTGGCCTGTATCTCTATATCCCTTGCCTGCCCCTGAAAACCACCAAGCGGCTGGTGAATCATAATCCTCGCATTTGGCACGGCAAATCTTTTCCCTTTAGTTCCTGCTGCCAAAAGTACAGCACCCATACTGGCCGCCTGCCCAAGGCAAATTGTTGACACATCAGGCTTGATATATCTGATAGTATCATAAATTGCAAGCCCACTGGTAATTACACCCCCAGGGCTATTAATATAGATATAAATGTCTTTATCAGGGTCTTCCGCCTCAAGAAACAATAGTTGAGCAATTACCACATTTGCCACATTGTCATCTATAGGTGTGCCAAGAAAAATTATTCTGTCTTTCAAAAGCCTTGAGTAGATATCGTAGGCTCTCTCTCCGCGCCCAGTCTGTTCGATTACATAAGGTACATAATAGCTCATTTGACCACCTTTATTATTCGGCTTTTTCCTCGCCGTCTTCGGTTAATTCTTCTTTCTTCCTATCGACTACCTTTTCTTCAACTTTATTTTCCTTTTGGAGAAAATCAAAAATTTTCTCTGTAAGAACATTGTTTTCTACATTCCCCATTACTTTTCTGTCAGTCAGCTCTTTTTTATACTCTTCAAAATCCCTTTTCATCTTCGCAGCAACTTCTTTTATCTTCTCATCAATATCCGCTTCTTCTACCTTAATAGATTCAACCTCGGCAATTTTGTTCAAAATAAGAGCACCTTTTATCTGAAATTCAGCCCTTTCTTTCATGCTTTCGGCTACCTGATTGCGATTAAGCCCTAATGCTTCCGGAGATACTCCGTACATATACTGATATTGCTGCAAAGTCTGATCAGCAAGTCTAAGTGCTTGATCATCAATCATAGATTGAGGAATTTCAAATGGATTTTCATCGGTTAGCTTCTTTAATATCTCATCATAAAGCTTCTCTTTTGCAATCATATCCACTTCGTATTTCAAATCCTCTTCTACTTTTTTTCTCAAATCTTCTAATGTTTCACACTCTTCATCCACATCTTTTGCAAAATCATCATTGAGCTCAGGGACGGACTTTCTTTTTACCTCTTTTACTGTAATATCAAATATGGCAACTTTCCCGGCTAGAGATTTTTCGTGATAATTCTCAGGAAATTTTACTTCAACAGCCTTTGTTTCACCCTTTTTCATACCAAGAACGCCATCTTCAAAATCCTTCAAAAAGGTATTGCTCCCTACAACAATAGACTGATCTTTTGCAGAACCTCCTGCAAACTCCACACCATCAACTTTACCTACAAAATCAATTACCGCCATATCACCTTCAGCAACAGCATAACCATCCTCTGCAGGCTCAAAAGATGTATTTTTCTCTCTTATCTGCTCTATAACTCTGTCGACATCCTCTTGCTTCACCTCTTCCACTTCCTTAACAAATTCAAATCCTTTATACTTTTCCACTTTTACTTCAGGATAAACATCTACGTATATTTTAAAAGTAATAGGCTCCCCCTCTTCAAACTTAACATCTTTCACGTTAGGGGTGCTTAAAGGCGTAATATTGTTTTTTGTAATCGACTCATGAACACTATTATTTACAAGTTTTTCAAGTGCATTTACACTTATTTTATGCTTATACTCTTTGATAACGATCTCTTTTGGAGCCTTGCCCTGTCTAAAGCCAGGGATTTTAACGTTTGGCTTTATTTTATTATACTCTGCCTCAAAAGCCTCCTCATACTTTTCATAAGGTATTTCAACTAACAATTCTTTTTGTGACTTTTCTGCGTTATTAACGGTAACTTTCATTTTCTTCCCCTTTCTATTTCATTTTTTGATTTTATTAACTCAGAATTACTTTTGTATAAAACACGACACTACGCACAATCAGTAAACACACCTTAATTACTTTAGTAGCCTAACTTATGGAGTATATAGAAAAATATTATGAATGTCAATCTCTGCTTGGCGTATAAGTCTGACCTACTTGCAATCTATCTCAAAGCCGGTAATTTCCAATAGCTTTTTTAACATACCTTCAATTGCTTCATCTGCAAGCTTATAACAGATTGTTGTTCCATCTCTGCGACCCTCAAGAATACCTTTGCTCTTCAAAAGGGAAATGTGCTGACTTGTTGTAGCCTGAGGTATTTTTAACCCATCGCATATTTTACTTACATTGCACTCATTTTCCATCAAACCTATCACCATTTTCAAACGTGCAGGGTGACCCAAGACTTTTAACTTTTCTGCAAACTCATTTAACCACTTTTCATCCATACCAACACCCCTAATAATATTTTACTTATCTATAAACTATAAATTTTACTTTTGTAAACAAAATTTGTTCAGTTTGCAGTTTTTTTTGTAAATATTTTTTTATGTGGTATAATTTATATACAATAACCTAAATGGGAGGTTAACATGCAAAAACTTATACGAATTGAGCCTTCTAAATGTGTGGGGTGCAAAGCTTGTGAACTTGCCTGCTCATTTAAAAATTACGAAGAATTCGCACCTAGTAAATCAAGAATCTACAATGAGGTTTTTCTCGAAGAAGCAAAGTTTATTACCGTGACATGCATGCAATGCGATGAGCCGTGGTGTCTTAAGGCATGTCCTAAAAATGCTATTTCCAAAGATGCTACTTCAGGCGTTGTTACCGTTGATCACAATAAATGTGTTGGTTGCCGCACATGCGTAAGTGCTTGCCCTTTTGGAATGATAAAGTATGTTCCTGAGCTTGGGAAGGTGGATAAGTGCAATCTCTGCGGCGATGACTTCCCGGAATGTGTAACTTTCTGTCCTACTAAATGTTTGACATTCTCAGAAGAGGACAAACCTCTTCGTCAAAAAATACTAACTTTTGCAAAAACAATGAAAGAAGGGCAGATGGAGGTGTAAAATGGCTGGATGGGCAGGTAAAATTTTAAGAGTCAATTTAACAAAAGGTACATGCAAAATAGAAGAGCTCAATATGGAGTGGGCTAATAAATTTTTAGGCGGAAGAGGATTGGCCGTCAAATACTTAACTGAAGAGATCAAGCCTGATATCGATCCGATGTCGCCGGAAAATAAACTAATTTTTGCAGCTGGCCCTCTTACAGGAACTTACGGAGCTGCAAACGGCAGGTATATGGTAATAACAAAATCCCCACTAAGCGGGACTATTGCAAGTTCAAACTCCGGCGGTTACTTCCCAAGTGAACTCAAATATGCCGGTTTTGATATGATAATCGTAGAAGGGAAATCGCCTAAACCTGTTTATTTGAAAATTTACAACGATAAATGTTCACTTGCTGATGCATCTCATTTGTGGGGAAAAACTACCGGTGAGGTAGAGGATATCATACACTCGGAATTTCATGGTGATGCAAAAATTGCATCTATTGGCCCTGCAGGAGAAAATCAAGTTATGTTTTCTTGTATAATAAATGACAAACATAGGGCTGCAGGAAGAAGTGGTGTAGGAATGGTAATGGGCTCCAAAAATTTAAAAGCCATAGCCATAAGGGGAACAGGTGGTGTCAAAGTTTCTGACCCCAAAGCATATAGAAATGCAGCGCTTAAGGCATATTCTATGTTAAAGCAAAATCCTGTCACTTCCGAGGGGCTACCTGCTCTTGGTACGGCTATATTAGTTAACGTAATAAATCAAAGCGGCTCACTACCAACTAGAAATTTTAAAGAGGGTGTTTTTGAATCTGCAGAAGCCATATCAGGTGAAACTCTCGCCGAAAAATATTTAAAAAGAAATAAAAGCTGTATGGGGTGTATTATTGGTTGCGGAAGGGTTACAAAAGTTGTTGACCCTAAATACGGATATGCTGGCGAAGGGCCTGAATACGAGCCAATTTGGGCATTGGGTGCTGACTGCGGAATAAGTGATCTGGCTGCTATTTCTAAAGCAAATTATATTTGTAATGAATATGGTATGGATCCAATTTCTCTTGGTGGTACCATAGCGTGTGCAATGGAGCTATATGAAAAAGGATTATTAAAAGAAAAAGAGGTTGGTTTCAAACTAAACTTTGGAAATGCCGAAGCTCTTGTAGCATTAACGGAAATGACTGCAAAAGGTGAGGGGTTTGGTAAAAAGATTGCACTCGGCTCATATAGATTGGCAGAATCATACAATACAAAAGAGCTGTCCATGTCTGTTAAAAAACTTGAATTTCCTGCTTATGATCCAAGAGGAATACAAGGGATGGCACTAAATTACGCTACTACCAATAGAGGTGCTTGTCACGTAAGAGGCTATATGGTTTCTCCCGAGATATTGGGGCTTCCTGAAAAGCTAGACCCTCAAGAAACAAAAGGAAAAGCAGAGTGGACTAAAACATTCCAAGATTTTACTGCGGTAGTTGATTCAACAGGGATATGCTTGTTTACTACTTTTGCTTTAGGTGTCCCAGAGTTTAAAGATTTTCTGAATGCTGCTTGCGGATTCAGTCTTACAGATGAAGATGTGCTAAAAATTGGTGACAGGATATGGAACTTAGAAAGATTATTCAATTTGAAAGCGGGCATTGACCCTGCACAAGATACTCTTCCTAAACGTCTCCTTGAAGAGCCCCTCCCTGATGGAGCAATGAAAGGAAATGTTGCAAAGCTTAGCGAAATGCTCCCTGAATATTACAAATTAAGAGGATGGAAAAACGGAGTACCAACTGAAGAAAAATTAAAAGATTTGGGACTTTAAACTTAATAATTAAAGGTGGCATAAACGCCACCTTTTTCATGAGGTTTAGGTGATGAAGGTCATAGATATACTTATAATTGGAAATAGTGCTGCGGGAATAAACGCCGCCAAAACAATTCGTAAACATAATAAAGATATTTCACTGGGAATAATTGACAGAGAAAATTGTCCTGCCTACTCAAGAGTTATGACCCCTTACTATA